>JAJPEW010000245.1 GCA_021166755.1 Hydrogenophaga sp.
CTTGCTGCCTTTGCGCACCGATACCCATGTGCCTGCGGTGCTGATGGCCGGGCAAGTGCAGACACTGTTTGCACCCGAGGCCGCATTCGTCGATTCGGTCGAAGCCCGTGAAGGTGAGCGTGTCGCTGCAGGATCGACAATGCTGCGGCTCAAGTCGCCTGCCCTCGAAAAGGCGCGCGAGGAGGCGATCCAGGAACTCAATCTGGCACGCCTTCATTTGGGACGGGTGGCTTCATCGGCCGCTGACAAGGCCGCTCTGGGTGTCACCGAAGGCCAGGTCAGTCGACTTGAGCAGCGCCTGGCGGGCATTGAGGAGCGCATTGGGCGCCTGACCGTCAAGGCTCCATTTGCAGGTGTGGTGGGCAATATGGAGCGCCTGCACGCCGGACGCTGGGTAAACCCTGCCATGCCTTTGGTGACCGTGATGGACGCAACCTCAATGAGGGTGGGTGGGCTTGTGGCCGAAAGCAGCCTGGATTCGCTGGAAAGTGGCCAGAAGGGGGTCTTTCTCAGTGATCAAGGCGATGGCGAACGCTTGACGGTCGTTCTCGATCAGATTGATTTGGGTGCAAGTCATCTCTTGCCGTATCCGGAACTCGCGTCGGTTCACGGGGGACGTATCGCGGTACGCACGGGACAGGATTCTCGTCTCACCCCCGAGGGTGCTCACTATCATGTGAGCTTCTTGGTGTCAGATGCTTCGTCGGGTCACGTCGCTCTCCGAGAGTCTGGCGTCGTGGTGGTCGAGGGGAAGAGACGCAGCTGGTTGTGGACCCAGTTCAAGCGCGTCGCGGCGATTCTGGTGCGCGAATCGGGTTTTTGAGCACCACTGAAGGTAGCCCAAGTGAGGCTGTGGTGGAGACGAGGAGGATCGAACTCCCGACCTTCGCATTGCGAACGCGACGCTCTCCCAGCTGAGCTACGTCCCCACGATTTGGAAATCGTACCAAATTCCGGCCGGCTCAGCGTGTCGTGGCTGCGGTTTTGGGTCGCTCCATGACCAGCTCGACCCGCCGGTTTCGCACCTGATCCACCGGGTTGAGCTTGGCGCCCAAGGGGCGCATGTCGGCGTAGCCGGTGGCCTGCAGGCGCTGGGGTGCCACGCCCTGTTCGCTCAGGTGGCGGGCCACGGAGGCCGCGCGGGCGGTCGACAGCTCCCAGTTGGAGGGGAAGCGCTCGGTACGGATCGGGACGCTGTCGGTGTGTCCTTCCACGATCAGGCGGTAGTCGGGTTGCTCGTTGATCACGGGCACCAGCTGGTCCAGCATGGCCTTGCCAGCCGCTGACAGCGTGGCATCACCCGAGGCGAACATCAGTTCGCTGTCCATGCGGAAGCGGACGGCATCTTCCTGGGGAATCACCTCCACATCCTGGCTCAACTTGGCCATGCCGGCCGAGATCGGGTGACGCGGGGGCTCGGTGTTCGGGATAGGCAGTGGCAAGGGCGGCACGATGGTGCCCGACTGCGGGGGAGGCTCGGTGGCCGAGGCCACCTGCGGTCCGGATTCGCTCGCCTTCAGGTCCGCGCTGGACGGGTGGGTCGGGGTCTTCTCCGGTACGGTCTCGGCGGACATCTGTGGACTGCCCCCGGGCGGCCCTGCAAACGCCAGCATCACCACGACCATGACCAGGATCAGGGTGATGACGTCCAGATAGGTCAGCAGCCAGCCTTCCTCCTCGGCTTCCTGCCGGGTCTCCACATGCCAGCGGCTGTAGCGGTTGCTGATGGCACGCGCCGGTGGCGGGGGCACATAGCCGGCCGCCAGTTCGGCAAAGGCAGGGTCGTCCTGTTCGTCGCTGGTGGTCACCTGCGTGTTCATGCGCGGCCCTTGGCGGTGCGGCCGTTGCCGTCGTAGATCTCGTTCTCATGCCTTGCCACGAAGGCGCGCAGGGTTTCGCGCATGAGCGAGGGGCTGCGGCCGGCGCACATCAGCGAGATGCCTTCGAGCACCATGTTCATGACGATCAGGCGCTCTTCGGTACGGCGTTCCAGTTTGACGGCGATCGGCTTGAAGATGAGGTTGGCGGCCAGCACGCCGTAAAAGGTCGTGATCAGGGCAATGGCCAGCTGTGAACCGATCGCCTTCATGTCACCCGCGCCCACCAGATCCATCAGGTTGATCAGGCCCAGCAGGGTGCCCAGCATGCCGAAGGCTGGGGCGTAGCTGGCCATGGTACGAAAGATCTGCGCTTCGGCCATCTCGCGGCTGCGCATGTGGGCAATGCGCCATTGCAGCAGGTCGATGATCTCGTTCTCGGGCGTCCGGTCGATGACCAGCTGCACCCCGGTGCGCAGGAAGGGGTTGCCGACATTGGCCAGTGCGCGCTCGACCGCCTGCAGGTCGCCCCGCATCCACAGCTTGGCCATGCCCACCAGTTCCTCGATGTCATGGCGTGTGTCGAGCTGGTCCTCGTGGAACACCGAGCGCACCAGCGTCGCCAGACGCCGGAGCTCGCGCATCGGGTAGCTCAGGAAGGTGGCCGCCAGCGTACCGCCGAAGACAATGGCCACGCTGGGCAGGTCGATGAACTGGGTGGGCTTGTCGGTGCCGAACACCAGAATGACTGCCATGAGCAGCACGCTGGCACCCACGCCAACCAGGGTAGAGGGGTTCAATCAGGGACCTCCGGACGCAATGCAACTGATGGGCATTGTCGGCAATCAGGCCCGGAACTGAAACCCGGATGAGCGGGGTCAAGCCCCGCCTGTTCGGTTGAAGGCCCTCAGCTCATGCCGTTTCGGCTGGCCAGCTCCACGAACAGGGCCGAATGGTCCAGGTCGCCCAGCCCGTGGCCGGAGGCCTGGGCGTACAGGGTTTCAAACAGCCCGGTGATGGGCGCCTCGAAGCCGATTTCGCGGGCCGTGGTCAGCGCATTGCGCATGTCCTTGAGCTGGACGTCGATGGCTCCCCGTTTCGTGAAGTCACGCTCGACCATGCGCTGCCCGTGCACCTGCAGGATGCGGCTGTCGGCAAAACCGCCGGTGATGGCCTGACGCACCTTGGCCATGTCGGCGCCGCCTTTCTCGCAAAGCAGCAGGGCTTCCGCCACCGCACCGATGGTGATGCCGACGATCATCTGGTTGGCCAGTTTGGCCAGCTGACCGGCACCATGCGGGCCGACGTGGGTGGCCCGGCCAAAAATCTCGAAGACCGGTTGCGCACGGGCGAGATCGGCCGGCTTGCCGCCCACCATGATGGCCAGGGTGCCTTGTTCGGCCCCCACAGTGCCGCCCGACACCGGCGCATCCAGATGCTGAATGCCCATGGCGCCCAGCCGGGCAGCGTGCTCACGCGCCTGGCTCGGCAGGATGGACGACATGTCGATCACCAGGGTGCCCGGTCGCATGGCGGCAGCGGCGCCTTGTTCGAACAGCACATCGCCGACCGCATGGCCGTCCTGCAGCAGGCAGACCACGATGTCGGCGTGGGCCACCGCCTCGCCAGGCTTGTCGGCCACCCGGGCACCGAACGGCTGAAGGCGTTCGGCCTTGCTGCGGGAGCGGTTCCAGACCGAGACGGTCAGGCCGGCCTCGCACAGGCGCCGACCCATGGGCAGGCCCATCATGCCAATGCCCAGAACGGCCACATGGATGGGGTCAGCGGAAGGTGAGTTGGAAGCGATGGACATGAAAGAAAGCTGAGGGGAGTATCCGGGTGGATTCTAGGGCGACGCGCCCAAGAAAAAAGGTGGGCCCTGGCGATGGCCAGGACCCACCGAAAGTGGTTCAGCGAACCACGGAGTTGATCTTGCGCCGGGCAGCGACGGATGAAGCGCCGGAGGCGCCCGACGGAGACGCCGCCAGCAGGGCCACCATGTAGGCGCTGGCTTTGCCGCAATGCTGGCGCATGAGGCGCTCGGCCCGGTCGGCCTGACCGGCCGCAATGGCCTCGGCAATGGCCTGGTGCTCGTCCCAGACCGATTCCCGCAGGCTGGCTTCCCTCAGCGCCAGACCCATGGCTCGGCGGATGTGGTGCCAGTGCAGCGAGGCGCTTTGCTCGATCAGCGGGTTGCCGGCCGCACGGTAGATGGCGCCATGAAAGGCAAGATCGGCGTCGATCATGGCCTTGACGTCGCCGCGGGCCACCGCGCCCCGGCCCGCAATGAACAGGGCCGGGTCCAGAGGCGCTTTCTGTTGGGCGGCCAGGCGCGCAGCCAGGGTGTCCAGTGCGCTGCGCACCTCGTACACCTGCGAAATGTGGCGTGGTTCAAGCAGCGACACCTGCAGCCCGCGGCCCGGTGCGTCCTGAACGAAGCCGTCCTTCTTGAGCAGTCGCAGGGCCTGCAGGACCGGCTGACGCGATACCGCCAGCTGCTCGGCCAGCTCCTCCTGGATGATCCGGCGACCCGGCGCCAGGGAGCCTTCGCTGATGGCGTCGAGCAAGGCACGGTAGACCTGATCGACCAGATCGGGCGTGCTTTCAAGACGGAAGAGTTGGATGCTCATGTCGGTATGCGGTACTCTGTATACAGAATACACGAAAACCGCACGACTGTCATCCTGCATGACACAATGTGACCATGAAACATGCCCGTACGCCTGATCCCGCCTGGCTGGACAGCCAGTACAACAACCGTGCGCTGGTGCCCGACCACGCAATCCATTTCTCCCGCTGGCAGGCATGGTCGGCGGACGCCCGACGGGCCCCGGGGGTGTTGACCGATGTGGCCTACGGCCACGGGCCGGGCGAGACCCTGGATTTGTTCCTGCCCCCCCGCCGCGTCGGTGCGGGGCTGGCACCCGTGATGGTGTTCATTCATGGCGGCTATTGGCGCAGCCTGGACAAGGCCGACCACTCCTTCGTGGCCAAGCCGTTCGTCGAACAAGGGGCTGTCGTGGTGGTGCCCAACTACGCGCTGTGCCCGGCCGTGACCATTCCCGACATCGCGGTGCAGATGGTGCGCGCACTGGCCTGGACCTGGCACCACATTGCCACGCACGGGGGCGATCCTGACCGGATCACGGTGGCGGGACATTCGGCTGGCGGGCATCTGGCGGCCATGCTGCTGGGGGCACTGTGGCCGCAGTGGGATGCCGATCTGCCGGCGTCGGTGGTACGCAACGCGCTGTCCATCTCTGGCCTGTTTGACCTGGAGCCGCTGCGCCACACACCGTTCCTGCAGGAGTCCTTGCGGCTGACACCGGCCCAGGTACGGAAGGCCAGCCCGGCAGGCTGGCCGGCCCCGTCGGCCCCCGCTGGGCGCGGCACCCTCGCGTGCGTGGCCGGTGGTGACGAGAGCGCGGAGTTCCTGCGGCAGAACACCCTGTTGCAGAAAGCCTGGGGGTCGTCGGTGGTACCGGTGTGCGAAACGCTGCCGGGTCTGAACCATTTCAGCGTGCTCGAAGCGCTGGTCGACCCGTCACACCGGCTTCACCGGATGGCCCTGGACCTGCTCCAGGCGTGAGCGCAAATACAGGCAGGGCAGTCGCGCATGACGCCAGGTGAACTGGCCTGGTCGCTGCCGGTCGTGGCGCTGGGCTATCTGGTGCTGGGTATCACCGGCTTTGGCTCGGCGCTGGTCATGGTTCCCCTGCTGGCCTGGCGCTGGCCCTTGTCCGAGGTCGTCCCTCTGGTGCTGCTGACCGATGTGGTGGCCTCGGCCCTGATGGGTCGCCTGAACTGGCGCGAGGTCCGCTGGGATGTGCTCAGGCAGTTGCTGCCCGGCATGGTGCTGGGGGCGCTGGCGGGGTTGCTGCTGCAACGGGCCAGTCCGGGGGCATGGCCCCTGCTGGCCCTGGGGGTCTACGTGGTCTGGGTGGGTCGCCGGGCCTGGTTGGGCGTGACCGGTGGCGGCGCTGCGCCGTTCTGGATGGGGCACGTCCATGGCCTCGGGGTGGGTCTGGTGCAGGTGATGTTCGGCACCGCGGGGCCGCTGGTGCTGGCCTGGATGGCCCGTCGCCAGATCCCGGCGCCCGCCATGCGGGCCAGCACACCGGCCCTCATGACGGTGGTGGCGATCGGGGTGCTGGTGCTGATGGCGGTGGATGGCCGGCTGGGCAGCCCGCTGCTGTGGCAGCGCTTGCTCTGGCTGCTGCCCATGGGCGTGCTGGCGGTGCTGGCTGGCCATGCGGTCGCGGCGCGCCTGCCGGTGGCATTTCTGCGCCGGGCCATTGCGGGCCTGCTCATGCTCAGCGGCCTGATGCTGCTGGTCAATGCAGGCCGGCAAATCCTGTGACCGGGCTCACATGAACAGGTGCTCGCCGGCGTTCTCGCCGCCCAGGATCACGTAGTTCACCTTTTTCAGGTCGGCCAGCACCGTGCCGCCGGCGTAGCTGATCGAGCTCTGCACGTCTTCCTGCATCTCGCGCAGCGTGTCGGCCAGCTTGCCCTTGATCGGTTCCAGGATGCGCTTGCCCTCGACGTGCTTGTACTCGCCCTTGTTGAAGTCGCTGGCCGAGCCGTAGTACTCCTTGTAGAGCTTGCCGTCGACCTCGACCGTCTGGCCGGGCGACTCTTCGTGGCCGGCGAACAGCGAACCGATCATGACCATGGTGGCGCCGAAGCGCACGCTCTTGGCGATGTCGCCATGGTGGCGGATGCCGCCGTCCGCGATGATGGGTTTGGTGGCCACGCGCGCGCACCACTTGAGCGCCGAGAGCTGCCAGCCGCCTGTGCCAAACCCGGTCTTGAGCTTGGTGATGCAGACCTTGCCCGGGCCGACGCCCACCTTGGTCGCGTCCGCGCCCCAGTTCTCCAGGTCGATCACGGCCTCGGGTGTGGCCACGTTGCCGGCGATCACGAAGGCTTTCGGCAGCTTTTTCTTGATGTGCTCGATCATCAGGCGCACGCTCTCGGCATGGCCGTGGGCGATGTCGATGGTGATGTAGTCGGCGCCCACGCCGTCGGCGGCCAGGCGGTCGATCACCTCGTAGTCCGGCGCTTTCACGCCCGAGCTGATCGAGACGAACAGGCCCTTCTCGCGCATGCGCTTCGCATAGGCCACGTTGTCGAGGTCGAAGCGGTGCATCACGTAGAAGTAGCCGTTGGCGGCCAGCCATTCGCTGATGGACTCGTCCAGCACCGTCTTCATGTTGGCGGGCACCACCGGCAGCTTGAAGCGCCGGCCGCCGAACTCGATGGAGGGGTCGCACTCGCTGCGGCTTTCCACGCGGCATTTGCGCGGCAGCAGCAGGATGTTGTCGTAGTCGAAGATTTCCATGTGGGCCTTTCAGTCACCCCGCGGTGGGGTGGGTTGGTGAAAAGGCGCTTGGAACTGGCCGGTGCCTGCTTTCCGGAGCCGGAAAAAAGAAACCGGGCGCAATTGCTTGGGCCCGGTGCTTGATTCTAGGCGGAACGGCCATTGATTGCCAACCCGTTCTGATTCATATCGGATTCATATGGAAACTCATATGAGTGCAGGAGACTGCCCGGGGCTTCCTACAATCCGCGCATGCTGTTTGAAGATCCCTCTCCACTGCTCACTGGTCTCAACCCCGAGCAGGCCGCCGCGGTTACCCTGCCGCCTGAGCATGCCCTGATCCTGGCCGGTGCCGGGTCAGGCAAGACGCGGGTGCTGACGACCCGCATCGCCTGGCTGCTGCAAAGCGGGCAGGTCTCGCCCGGTGGTGTCATGGCCGTGACGTTCACCAACAAGGCGGCCAAGGAGATGATGACCCGCCTGTCGGCCATGTTGCCGGTCAATGTGCGCGGCATGTGGATCGGCACCTTCCACGGCCTGTGCAACCGCTTCCTGCGCGCCCATTACCAGGTGGCCGGCCTGCCGCAGACCTTCCAGATCCTGGACACACAGGACCAGCTGTCGGCCATCAAGCGCCTGTGCAAGCAGCACAATGTGGACGACGAACGCTTTCCGCCCAAGCAGCTGCAGTGGTTCATCAGCGGCTGCAAGGAGGACGGACATCGTCCGCGCGACGTGGTGGTGCGCGATGATGAGACCCGCCGCAAGGTCGAGATCTACCAGTTGTATGAAGAGCAGTGCCAGCGCGAAGGCGTGGTGGACTTCGGCGAGCTGATGCTGCGCAGTTACGAAGTGCTGCGCGACAACGACCCGATCCGCGTGCACTACCAGCGGCGTTTCAGACACATCCTGATCGACGAGTTCCAGGACACCAACCGCCTTCAATACGCCTGGATCAAGATGTTCTCCTCGCCACCGATCGAGGGGCTGCCACCCTCGGGCAACGCGGTGTTCGCGGTCGGTGACGATGACCAGAGCATCTACGCCTTCCGTGGTGCGCGTGTGGGCAACATGGCCGATTTTGTGCGCGAGTTCCAGGTGCGGCACCAGATCAAGCTGGAGCAGAACTACCGCAGCTGCAGCAACATTCTCAACAGCGCCAACGAACTGATCAGCCACAACAGCCGGCGCCTGGGCAAGAACCTGCGCACCGATGCGGGCGAGGGCGAGCTGGTGCGCGTGTACGAGGCCGCCAGCGACTTCGCCGAGGCGCAGTGGATGGTCGATGAGATGAAGCAGCTCGAGCGCGATGGCCTGCCGCGCAGTGAAATCGCCGTGCTGTACCGAAGCAACGCGCAAAGCCGGGTGATCGAGACGGCGCTGTTCAACGCCGGCATGCCTTACCGCGTGTACGGCGGCCTGCGCTTTTTCGAGCGGGCCGAAATCAAGCACGCGCTGGCCTATCTGCGCCTGCTGGAGAACCCGCACGACGACACCAGCTTCCTGCGTGTGGTCAACTTCCCGCCGCGTGGCATCGGTGCGCGCAGCATCGAGCAGTTGCAGGACGTCGCCAGGGCCAGCGGCTGCTCGCTGCACGATGCGGTCAGTGGCGTGACCGGCCGCGCGGGGGTGGCCATCGGCAACTTCGTGGCGCTGCTGGACGTGATGCGCGAGCGCACCGAGGCGATGACGCTGCGCGAGATCATCGAACTGGTGCTGGACAAAAGTGGCCTGATCGAGCATTTCCGTGCAGAGCGCGAGGGCGAAGACCGGGTGGAAAACCTGGAGGAACTCGTCAACGCGGCCGAGAGCTTCGTGATGCAGGAGGGCTTTGGGCGTGATGCCGTTGCACTGCCGGTGGACGAGCAGGGCGCACCCTTGACGCAGAGCCCGGTCAGCCAGGGGCTGGACCCGGATGCCCCGGTGCTCAACGAATCGCTGGCACCCGATGCAGAAACCGGCGAAACCCTCAGCCCGCTGGTTGCCTTCCTGACCCATGCCGCGCTGGAGTCGGGTGACAACCAGGCCCAGGCTGGTCAGGACGCCGTGCAACTGATGACCGTGCATGCAGCCAAGGGGCTGGAGTTCGATGCCGTGTTCATCACCGGCCTGGAGGAGGGCCTGTTCCCCCACGAGAACTCGATGAGCGACCGCGATGGCATGGAAGAGGAGCGTCGTCTGATGTACGTGGCGATCACGCGTGCCCGAAAGCGGCTGTACATCACACATGCACAGACCCGCATGCTGCACGGGCAGACCCGCTACAACCTGCGCAGCCGCTTCTTTGACGAACTGCCCGAGGCCTGCCTCAAATGGCTTACCCCCAAGGCTGGGGCGCCGATGACTTCATCCTGGTCCGGCCAGCGCGCAGGATCCCATGGAGGTGGTGCGCAGCCCGCATGGTCGCCCGGCTGGCTGTCAGGGGCTCAGGCCCCGGCACCCGTGCCTGAACCCGATCGAGGCACCGACATCCGCAGCGGCATGAAGGTGTTCCATACCAAGTTCGGCGAGGGCAAGGTGCTGGCGGTGGAGGGGGCTGGCGCCGACGCCCGGGCCCAGGTCAATTTTTCACGGCACGGCGTGAAGTGGCTGGCGTTGTCGGTGGCCAAACTCACCCCGGTGACCGACTGATCCGCCGAATGCAAAAAAGCCGCCAACGGCGAACCGCGGCGGCATGAAGAAGTTGCGCGAACCCTGTCGGAGTCTTTGACGCAACCTTGGAGAAAGATGCCGACGCCGCTGGAAGCGTCGGCGTGTTCGAGACAGGCTGTGCCTGATCAGAAGTCGTGGCGCAGGCCCAGCGCGAAGATGCGCTTATCCC
>JAJPEW010000150.1 GCA_021166755.1 Hydrogenophaga sp.
TGACCGACAAGGGCGCCGGCAAGAAGGGCATGAGCGCCTTCCTCGTGCCCACCGACAACCCGGGTTATGTGGTGGCGCGCCTGGAGGACAAGGTCGGCCAGCACAGCAGCGACACCGCGCAGATCAACTTCGACAACTGCCGCATTCCGGCCGAGAACCTGATCGGCCAGGAAGGCGAGGGCTACAAGATTGCCCTGTCGGCCCTGGAAGGCGGGCGCATCGGCATCGCGGCGCAGAGCGTGGGCATGGCGCGCAGCGCGCTGGACGTGGCGATTGCCTACGCCAAGGATCGCCAGAGCTTCGGCACTGCCATCTTCAACCACCAGGCCGTGGGCTTTCGCCTGGCGGACTGCGCGACGAAGCTCGAAGCCGCCCGCCAGCTGATCTGGCACGCTGCAGCGCTGCGCGACGCTGGTCAGCCCTGTCTGAAGGAAGCCGCCATGGCCAAGCTGTTTGCCAGCGAGGTGGCCGAACAGGTCTGTTCTGCCGCCATCCAGACCCTGGGCGGCTATGGCTATGTCAGCGATTTCCCGCTGGAGCGGATCTGGCGCGATGTGCGCGTCTGCCAGATCTACGAAGGCACGAGCGACGTGCAGAAAATCATCATTCAGCGGGCGCTCTGAATACCCGTTCCCTGAGCCGCAGGGTTTGGGTGCCGCGCCAGCGGCGCCGAGCGGTAACATTCGGTCATGAAAGTCATCATCCTCGGGGCCGGCCGGGTCGGTGAGAGCGTGGCCGAAAGCCTCGTCTCGGAGCAGAACGACATCACGGTCATCGACCAGGACCCGGCCCGCCTGCGCCTGCTGGAAGAAAAGCTCGACCTGCGCGGCGTGGTGGGCAATGGCATCCAGCCTTCGGTGCTCCAGGAGGCCGGCGCGCGCGATGCCGACATGGTGATCGCCTGTGCCGCCGCCGACGAGTCCAACCTGGTGGTCTGCAAGGTGGCGCACGATGTGTTCAATGTGCCCACCACCATTGCCCGGCTTCGCTCGCCCGAGTTCCAGGAGGGTGATGAACTGCTGGGCAAGAGCGGCTTCGCGGTGGATCATGTGATCTGTCCGGAAGAGTCGGTGATGCGGCACATCCATCAGCTCATCAGTTACCCCGAGGCCTTGCAGGTGCTGGAGTTTGCCGATGGCCGGGTGTCGCTGATTGCCGTGCGGGCGGCCGCGGGCGGCCTGGTGGTTGGTCACACGATCGGCGAGTTGCGCGAGCGCTTTCCCCATGCGGAGATGCGGGTGGTGGCGCTGTACCGGCTGGATACCGAGATGGAGGCCACCCCGTCGACCCGCATCCTGCCGGGCGACGAGGTGTTCGTGCTGGCCGATACGCGCATGATCCGGCATGTGCTGGGTGCCATCCACAACACCGATCAGCCGGTGCAGCGCCTGATGATTGCCGGTGGCGGCAAGGTCGGGTTGCGCCTGGCGCGCAGCCTGATCGGACAGTGCGACGTCAAGATCATCGAAAGCCATCCCAAGCGATGCGAGTACCTGGCCAGCCAGCTGCCGTCGCACATTCTGGTGTTGCAGGGCGATGCGGCCGACGAGGACCTGCTGGAAGAAGAGAACGTCGGTGAAATGGACCTGTTCCTGGCGCTGACCAGCGACGACGAGGACAACATCATGTCGTCCATGCTGGCCAAGCGGCTGGGCGCCAAGCGGGTGATGTCGCTCATCAACCGGCGTGCCTATGCCGACATGATGCAGGGCAGCACCATCGACATTGCCATCTCGCCCGCGCAGACGGTGATCGGCGAACTGCTGGCGCACCTGCGTCGCGGCGATGTGGTGGCGGTGCACAGCCTGCGCCGGGGTGCGGCCGAGGCGCTGGAGGGCGTGGCCCGTGGCGACGAGAAAACTTCCCGCCTGGTGGGGCGCACGGTCGAACAGGTCAAGCTGCCCAAGGGGGCCCGCATCGGCGCCATCGTGCGCGGAGAGGGACGGGATTCCGAGGTGCTCATGCCGCACCACGACACGGTCATCAAGGCCGACGACCACATCATCATCTTCATTCCCAACAAACGGTCGGTGCGTGAAGTCGAGCGCCTGTTCCAGGTCAGTGCCACCTTCTTCGGCTGAACATTCATGACCAGCGTCCTGCCGGCCCTCAACGTGTTTTCACGCGTGCTGTTCGCGTTTGCCTTTGCCTTTCTGGTGCCCCTGGCCTGGGCGTGGAGCGAAGACCATGAAGAGTACCGCTACGTCTGGGAAGGCGCCTTTGCCCTGGCGGCTGGCAGCGGCTGGCTGATTGCGATGGCCACGCGCCGTTACCGGCGCGAACTGCAGGCCAAGGACGGCTTCCTGCTGGTCAACATGGTGTGGATGCTGCTGCCGGCGTATTCTGCCGTGCCCCTGATGTTCACGGTGCCCGACATCAGCTGGAGCAAGGCCTACTTCGAGGCCATGAGCGCCCTGACCGCCACCGGGGCCACGGCGCTGTCGGGGCTGGATCATCTGCCGGTTTCGGTCAACGTCTGGCGCTGCTTCCTGCAGCTGATCGGGGGGCTGGGCATCATGCTGCTGGTGGTGGCGGTGCTGCCGCTGCTGGGCCTGGGTGGCATGCAGCTGTACAAGGCCGAGACGCCCGGTCCCATGAAGGACACCAAGTTCACGCCCCGCATCGCCGAGACGGCACGGGGCCTGTGGGGGGTGTACTTCCTGTTCTCGGGCCTGTGCCTGCTGGCCTACCGGTGGGCGGGGATGAGCTGGGCCGATGCCTTCATGCACATGTGCACGACCATGGGGCTGGGGGGCTTTTCTTCCTACGACGCCAGTCTGGGGCATTTCGATTCGGTGCGGGTCGAGTACGTGGCCATGGTCTTCATGGCGCTGTCCGGGATCAGTTTCGTGCGCTATTTCATCGTGCTGCGCAGCCGGACCCTGGTGCCGCTGACCCATGACCGGGAAATCCGAACTTACATCACGGTGCTGGCCTTGTCGATCCTGCTGGTGGCCGCACTGCTGGCGGTGCACGGCGTGTACGAACAGTTCCCGGAAGCCTTGCGCGTGAGTGCCTTCCATGTCATCTCGCTGGCCACCACGACCGGCTACGCGACCACCGACTACGCCTTGTGGCCGGTGTTTGCGCCGGTGCTGCTGATTTTCCTGGGCACCTTTGCCTCCTGCGCCGGATCCACCGGTGGTGGCATCAAGATGGTCCGCATGATCCTGCTGATCAAGCAGGCGCGGCGTGAGCTGGTGCGCATCATCCACCCCCGGGTGGTCAACCCGGTGACCCTGGGCGGGCAGGTGGTGCCGATGCAGGTGATGACCGCGGTGCTGGGCTTCATGCTGATCTACGGGGCCGCCACCATGGGCCTGACCATGCTCATGCTGTTCACTGGCGTGGACCTGGTGACCTCGTTCTCGGCCGTGGTGGCCACGCTCAACAACATCGGCCCGGGCATGGGTATGGTGGGGCCTGCCAGCAACTTCGGTGTGCTGGGTGACCTGCAACTGAATATTCTGAGCTTTGCGATGGTGCTCGGGCGGCTGGAGCTGCTGTCCTTCCTGGTGCTGTTCACGGGGCACTTCTGGAGGAAGTGACTGACACCCCCCTGCGCCGCTGGCGCGGCTTCCCCCCTCCGTGGCGCGCCTGCGGCGCTGCGAGGGGGGACGCACCCTGTGGCCCGGCGGAGCCGGTTCCACGGGTGCCCTGGGCTGATGGTACTTCGCGCGTTGGGCTTGCTCAGTTCGGCGCGGCCGGGATGGTCAGGCCTTTTTGCACGGCGGGGCGGGCGACGAAGTTGGCCAGCGCGCGGTGCACTTGGGTGAACTCGGCGTAACCGACCAGATCGTCCGCCTTGTAGCGTTCGACCAGGTTGCGCACCCAGGGCCAGATGGCGATGTCGGCGATGGTGTAGTCGTCGCCCATGATCCACTGACGGCCCTGCAGGCGCTGGTTCAGCACGCCCAGCAGGCGCCGGGCTTCCGCGGTGTATCGGTCGCGCGGACGCTTGTCCTCGAAGTCCTTGCCCGCGAAGATGGTGAAGAAGCCCACCTGGCCGAACATGGGGCCGATGCCACCCATCTGGAACATCAGCCATTGCAGGGTCTGGTAGCGGCGAGACGGCTCGGCCGGCAGGAACTGCCCGGTCTTTTCGGCCAGGTAGATCAGGATGGCGCCCGACTCCCACAGCGCCAGCGGCTGCCCGTCCGGGCCGTTCGGGTCCAGGATGGCAGGGATCTTGTTGTTGGGATTCAGTGACAGGAACTCGGGCGTGAACTGGTCGTTGGTCTCGAAGCTCACCCGGTGCACCTCGTAGGGCAGTCCGCACTCTTCCAGCATGATCGACACCTTGACCCCGTTGGGTGTCGGCAGGCTGTAGAGCTGCAAGCGATCGGGATGCTGCGCGGGCCACTTTCGGGTGATGGGGTAGGCGGACAGGTCGGTCATGGAGCGCTCCGGAAAGGGATGACCCCGGTACGATACGCCTTTCCGCGATGCCGCGCCGACCACACACCGACCCAGCACCGACACCATGCCTTCTGACTGCCCCTGTGGCCGAACCGACCCCCGTGGGCGCCCGGTGGCCTTTGACC
>JAJPEW010000231.1 GCA_021166755.1 Hydrogenophaga sp.
GAGGTGGAGGTGGCGCGTCGGGGTCAGGTCGGGGACGATGGCCAGGGCGAGGTCAGCCTCACGTACTTCGAGTTCACCACACTGGCCATCCTGCGCACGCTCTCACGGGCCGGTCTGGACGTGGTCATTCTGGAGGTGGGACTCGGTGGCCGGCTGGATGCCGTGAACATCATCGACCCCGACTGTGCTGTCATCACCTGCATCGCCCTGGACCACATGGCCATCCTCGGTCCGGACCGCGAAGCCATCGGTTACGAAAAGGCCGGCATCATGCGCACCGGCCGTCCGGTGGTCGTGAGTGACCCGGCCGTGCCGCAAAGCGTGCTGGACCGCGCCACCGAGGTGGGGGCGGAGCTCTGGCGGATCGGACTGGACTTCCACTTCGCCGGTGACAAGCAGCAATGGGGCTGGGCGACACACCCCTCCCGAGGTGGCCGCCGTTACAGCGGCATGGCCTACCCGGCCTTGCGGGGCGCCAACCAGCTGGTCAATGCGTCCGGTGTGCTGGCCGCCATCGAGGCCCTGCGGACCCGGCTGCCAGTGACGGCCCAGGCGGTGCGCAACGGCCTGGCGCTGGTGGAACTGCCCGGACGCTTCCAGATCGTCCCCGGTCAGCCGACCCTGGTGCTGGATGTGGCGCACAACCCCCATTCGGTGGCGGCGCTGGCCGAAAACCTGGATGCCATGGGCTTTCACCCGACAACCCATGCCGTGTTCGGCGCGATGGCTGACAAGGATCTGGCCGCCATGCTCGAACGGGTGGCTCCGCTGATCGACCGCTGGTACCTTACCGACCTGCCGACCGCCCGCGCGGCCAGGGCCGAAGACCTGCGCAGCGCTCTGGAGGCGGGCCCCTTGGGCCGGGGACAGGTGGCCAGCTGCTACCCGGATCCCCTCCAGGCCCTGGCGGCGGCCGTGTCGGCTGCAGACCCGGCTGATAGAATCGTGGTCTTCGGTTCCTTCTTCACCGTGGGCGGGGTTTTGCAGGATGGCATCCCCCGGCTGGCGGCGAAACACCTGGCTGCCTGAAGTCGTTCGTCGGGCCCGCAATCGCGGGTTCGGACGGCCTCTCGGTGTACCGGCATACCCGCATGTTCAAGTCCCGTTCAGGTTCCCAGGGTCACGCGCCGACCCCTGCTGCTCCCTCCATTGACGAGTTGCGTCGCCGCGCCCGTCACCGGCTGATCGGCGCCGCCGTGCTGGTGGCTCTCGGCGTGGTCGGTTTTCCGCTGCTCTTCGACACCGCACCGCGCCCCCTCACGGCCGACGTTCCGATCGACATTCCCTCGCGCGGGGTCTCCAGCCTGCCCGCCCGCAAGCCGGCGGCTGCTGCCGATGTGACATCGAATGCTGGCCCCTCAGCGCCAGTGCCGGTGGCCGAGGCTCTCGACCCCCGCGAGACGGTGGTCACGCCGGAAGACAAGCCGGCCACCACCGCCAGCGATACCGCCGCTGTGGCGACGGCACCCGCGACCTCGAAACCGGAGGCGACCAAGGCGGATGCGGCGAAGGCCGACAAACCCAAGGCCGATGCCAAGGAGTCCGCCAAGCCAGCCGAGGGCCAGGAGCGCATCATCGTTCAGGTGGGGGCCTTTGCCGATGCCCAGCGGGCGCGCGAGGTTCGTCTCAAGCTTGAACGAGCAGGCCTCAAGACCTACACCCACGTGGCCGAAACCTCGGAGGGCAAGCGCATCCGGGTCAGGCTCGGTCCGTTTTCCACCAGGGCCGAGGCCGAAAAGGCGGCGGCCAAAGCCAAGTCGCTGGGCCTGCAGGCGGCCATCCTGACCCTGTGATTGCAGCCGTGTTCGCGACGGGGGCATGGTGATGGGCTGGCTCGACGGGTTGCTGCTGGCGGCGTTGCTGTTGTCGGTGGTCATCGGGTTGTGGCGGGGTCTGGTGTACGAGGTGCTGTCCCTGGCGGCCTGGGTGGCGGCGTTTCTGGTGGCACAGGCGCAGGCACGGACGGTGGGCGCTTGGTTGCCGCTGGACGGTCTGTCCGAGCCCTTGAGGCTGGCTGCGGGTTTCGTGCTGGTGTTTGTGGGGGTGGCCTTTGCCGGCGGTCTGCTGGCGTGGCTGGTCAAGAAGCTGGTGGCGTCGGTGGGGCTGCGGCCGATCGACCGTGTGCTCGGCGGTGTCTTCGGTTTGTTGCGCGGTGTCGTGATCCTGTTGGCCCTGAGCGTGGTGGTGGGTCTGACACCGCTGAGGTCAGAGGCGTGGTGGCAGCAGTCGGTGGTGGCACAGTCGCTGGATCACAGCGTGCATGCCATCAAGCCCCTGCTGCCCTCGGAGATGGCGCGCTATCTGCCTTGAGGCACGGGTCTGAACTTTTGTCTGTCTTTGTGGGGATCTGAACATGTGTGGAATCGTCGGCGTGGTGAGCCAGGCACCTGTCAACCAGCTGATCTATGACGCGCTGCTGCTGTTGCAGCACCGGGGTCAGGATGCGGCCGGCATCGTGACGCAGCAAGGGCGCAAGTTCTTCATGCACAAGGCCAAGGGCATGGTGCGCGATGTGTTTCGCACCCGCAACATGCGTGCCCTGCCGGGCAACTGCGGCCTGGGCCAGGTTCGCTATCCCACGGCCGGCAACGCGTTCAGCGAGGAAGAGGCTCAGCCGTTCTACGTGAATGCGCCGTTCGGCATCGTGATGGTCCACAACGGCAACCTGACCAATGCCAAGGCGCTCAAGCAGGAGCTGTTCCAGACCGACCACCGCCACATCAACACCGAGAGCGACTCCGAGGTGCTGCTCAACGTGCTGGCCCATGAACTGGAGAAGGTGACCCGCGGGGTGTCCCTGAAGCCGGCCGATGTGTTCGCCGCCGTGCGTGGCGTGCACCAGCGTATCAAGGGCTCCTACGCCGTCATCGCCCTGATCGCTGGTCATGGCCTGGTGGCTTTCCGAGATCCCTACGGCATCCGGCCCCTGTGCGTGGGCAAGGGGGAGTCTGGCTTCATGGTGGCCAGTGAATCGGTCACGCTGGAGGGGACCGGTTTCGAACTGGAGCGCGATGTTCAGCCCGGGGAGGCGCTCTTCGTGGACCTGCAGGGCAATGTCCAGTTCGAGCAGTGCGCGGACAACGTCCGACATCACCCCTGCATCTTCGAATATGTCTATCTGGCCCGGCCGGACTCGGTGCTCGACGGTATCTCGGTGTACCAGGCCCGCCTGAACCTGGGCAAGACGCTGGCCAAGCGGGTGATCTCGACCGTACCGCCCACCGAGATCGACGTGGTGATCCCAATCCCTGAGTCGTCCCGGCCCAGTGCCATGGAATTGGCGCACATCCTGGGTCTGCCCTACCGCGAAGGTTTCGTGAAGAACCGCTACGTGGGCCGTACCTTCATCATGCCCGGCCAGAGCGTTCGCAAGAAGTCGGTGCGCCAGAAGCTCAACGTGATTGGCAGCGAGTTCAAGGGGCGCAACGTACTGCTGGTGGACGACTCCATCGTGCGCGGTACCACGTCCCGCGAGATTGTGCAGATGGCCCGCGAAGCGGGCGCGCGCAAGGTCTACATGGCCAGCGCCGCGCCGCCGGTTCGCTTCCCCAACGTCTACGGTATCGACATGCCGACCTCACACGAGCTCGTGGCCCATGGGCGCACGGTGGACGAGGTGCGGGAGAGCATCGGTTGTGACGCCCTGATCTATCAGGATGTGGACGCGATGAAGCAGGCCATCGGCTCGCTCAACCCGGCGCTGGCGGGTTTTGATGCCTCGTGCTTCGACGGGGTCTATGTGACGGGTGACATCACCCCCGAGACCATCGCCCGCATGAACGATGGTCGGGATCAGAAGGCCGAGGAGGGCGACGAGGACGCTTCCCGCCTGGCCTTGCCCAATGCCCAGGTGTCCTGAGCCACAGGCTGACCTCCATGAGCGCACCACAAAAGTCCGGCAGTTTGGCTGCCCTGCACCGCGAAACCCTGGCCGTGCGCCTGGCCGCCGAGCGCAGCGCCTACGGTGAGAATTCCGAGGCCCTGTACCTCACCAGCGGCTATGTGCAGCCCTCCGCCGAGGATTCCGCGCGCCGTTTCGCGGGCGAGGACGATGGCTACACCTATGGCCGCTCCGGCAACCCCACAGTGTCCAGCTTCGAAATGCGGCTGGCCGCCCTGGAAGGCGCCGAGGCCTGCATGGCTACGGCCTCGGGCATGGCCTCGGTCATGCTGATGTGCTTCAGCCTGCTCAAGGCAGGCGATCACGTCATCATTTCCCAGAGCATGTTCGGTTCGACCCTCAAACTGATCGGCTCCGAATTCGCCCGTTTCGGGGTCGAAACGTCCGTGGTGCCGCAGACCGATCTGGCCGCCTGGGCCGCCGCGGTGCGTCCGACCACGCGCCTGCTGTTTGCCGAAACGCCGACCAACCCGCTGGGTGAGGTGTGCGACATCCGTGCTCTGGCTGATCTGGCGCACAACGCCGGCGCGCTGCTGGCCGTGGACAACTGCTTTGCCACGCCAGCCTTGCAGCGCCCCATTGAGCTCGGCGCCGACATCGTGATGCACTCCGGCACCAAGTACCTGGACGGGCAGGGCCGCGTGATGGCCGGTGCCCTCTGCGCCCGTGAAGCCATGGTCCGCGAGAAGTTTCTGCCGGTGCAGAAGAACTCGGGCATGGTGCTCTCGCCCTTCAACGCCTGGGTGGTGCTCAAGGGCCTGGAAACGCTGGACCTGCGCATGAAGGCCCAGAGTGC
The DNA here is from genome assembly GCA_021166755.1 of Hydrogenophaga sp. Lineage (GTDB taxonomy): Bacteria > Pseudomonadota > Gammaproteobacteria > Burkholderiales > Burkholderiaceae_C > Hydrogenophaga > Hydrogenophaga bisanensis. The sequence continues at coordinate 4,698 of JAJPEW010000231.1, forward strand.
CCAGACGTTGGCGCTGGCCCAGTGGCTGGAAGCGCACCCGGCCGTCGGGCGCGTGTACTACCCCGGTTTGGCCAGCCACCCCCAGCATGAACTGGCCATGCGCCAGATGAACGGCATCGGTGGCGCAGTGCTGTCTTTCGACGTGAAAGTAGCCAACCCCGAGCAGGCCCGCCAGCGCGCGTTCCACGTGCTCGACTCACTGCAGGTCCTGTCGCTGTGCACCAATCTGGGTGACACCAAGACCCTGTGCACCCACCCGGCCAGCACCTCGCACGGCAAGCTCACCGAAGCCCAGCGCCAGGCCGCCGGCATTGGTCAGGGTCTGATCCGCGTGGCCGTCGGCCTGGAACACCTGGACGACATCCGCGCCGATCTGGACCGCGGCCTGTCCAGCCTCTGAAACTCTCGATCACTGTCATGACCGTCCGTACCCGTTTCGCACCGTCGCCCACCGGCTTCATCCACCTGGGCAACATCCGTTCCGCGCTCTATCCGTGGGCCTTCGCCCGCGCCAACCAGGGCGTTTTCATCCTGCGTATTGAAGACACCGATCTGGAGCGTTCCACCCAGGCCGCGGTGGACGTGATCATCGAAGGCATGAAGTGGCTGGGCCTGGACCACGACGAAGGCCCGTTCTACCAGATGCAGCGTATGGACCGGTACAAGGCCGTGCTGGCCGAGATGCAGGCCCAGGGTCTGGTCTATCCGTGCTACATGAGCGTCGAGGAGCTTGACGCGCTGCGCGAGCGCCAGATGGCCAGCAAGGAGAAACCGCGCTACGACGGCACCTGGCGCCCTGAGCCCGGCAAGGTGCTGCCGCCGGTGCCCGAAGGCGTGAAGCCGGTGTTGCGCTTCAAGAACCCGAAAGACGGCGTGGTGGCCTGGGACGACAAGGTCAAGGGCCGCGTCGAATTCAGCAACAGCGAACTCGATGATCTGGTGATCGCCCGCCCCGACGGCACGCCCACCTACAACTTCTGCGTGGTGGTGGACGACATCGACATGGCCATCACCCACGTGATCCGTGGTGATGACCATGTCAACAACACGCCGCGCCAGATCAACATCTTCCGGGCCCTGGGCAAGGAGCCACCGGTCTATGCCCATCTGCCCACCGTGCTGAACGAGCAGGGTGAGAAGATGAGCAAGCGCAACGGCGCCAAGCCGGTCACGCAGTACCGCGACGAGGGCTATCTGCCTGACGCCATGGTCAACTACCTGGCCCGCCTGGGCTGGAGCCACGGTGACGACGAAATCTTCAGCCGAGAGCAGTTCCTCCAGTGGTTCAACCTGGACCACCTGGGCAGCAGCGCCGGCCGCTTCGACGAGGCCAAGCTGCGCTGGGTCAACGCCCAGCACCTCAAGGCCATGGACGATGTGGCGCTGTCGGCGTTGGTCGCTGAACAGTTGTCCAAGCGTGGCATCACTGCGGACGAGCGCCTGCCGCGCATCTGTGGCCTGTTCAAGGACCGCTGCGACACCACGGTCGCCCTGGCCGACTGGGCGCAACCCTATTACACCGATGTCATGGTCAAGGACGAGGACCGCGCACAGCATCTCACCGACGCCATCAGGCCTGCGGTGGCTTCCCTGGCCGGCAAGCTGGCTTCATGCAACTGGGACAAGGCCTCCATCGGCGCCGCCATCAAGGAAGTTATCACGGAGCAAGGCGTGAAGATGCCGCAGCTGGCCATGCCGGTGAGGGTGCTGACCATGGGGACACCCCAGACGCCTTCCCTGGATGCGGTACTGGAACTGCATGACCGAAAAAAAATTTTGGCCCGTTTGCAAAACGCCTGAAAATGTGCCTATAATTCAAGTCTTGCTGATGAGCACTGAGCAACAAGCGAAACGCAAGTTGAGCAGCACTGCAAAGTGACCATCAACATCCCGTGGGGGTATAGCTCAGCTGGGAGAGCGCTTGCATGGCATGCAAGAGGTCAGCGGTTCGATCCCGCTTACCTCCACCAAAATTTAGTGAAAATTCAGCGTTGAAAACTGTGTTACAATGCTGAATTCCGGAAGTTCCAAGGTTTTGACCCTATCGTCTAGAGGCCTAGGACATCACCCTTTCACGGTGAGTACCGGGGTTCGAATCCCCGTAGGGTCGCCAAGTTTGTGGCACTTGGCCTGATGCGAAAGCAGAGGGCAAAAAGCCGCACCACTGCGGAGTGGTAGTTCAGTTGGTTAGAATACCGGCCTGTCACGCCGGGGGTCGCGGGTTCGAGCCCCGTCCACTCCGCCAAGTGATCATAAAAGCCGTTCGGTTGCAAAACTGAACGGCTTTTTTCTTTTCCCATCTGGTATTCGCTGGCTGAGTCCATCCACCCATGGGGCGGACAGCGGACGTCAGATCAAAGCCCCCTCAAGCCGCAGCAGGGCGATCTTGCGCTCCAGGCCACCGGCGTAGCCGGTCAGTGCCCCGTTGGCACCGAGCACGCGGTGGCAGGGAATGATGATGCTCAGCGGGTTTCGGCCGATGGCTGCGCCGGCAGCCCGGGCCGCTGCCGGATTGTCCAGTCGCGAGGCCAGGGTTCCGTAGGTGATCGTTGCGCCATAGCCGATGTCCAGCAGGGCTTGCCAGGCGCGTTGCTGGAATCCTGTGCCCAGACGCAGGTCCAGCGGCAGATCAAAGGTACGAAGACTCTGATC
>JAJPEW010000028.1 GCA_021166755.1 Hydrogenophaga sp.
CCTTCGCCAGCGAAGCACCGTGTTCGTGGTGTCGGACTTCATCAGTGAACCTGGCTGGGACAAGCCCCTGGGCGAGCTCGCGCGCCGGCACGACGTGGTGGCCGTGCGCCTGCTGGACCCACTGGAACTGGCACTGCCGAACCTGGGCCTGGTGACCGTGCGCGATGCCGAAACCGGCGAGCAGATGCTGGTGGACACCAACGATGGCGGCTTTCGCCAGCGCTTCGCCCGCATCGCGGCCCAGCGCGAAGCCGAACTGAGGGAGGCCCTGGCGCGCGCCGGGGTGGACACGCTGGAGCTGTCCACCGATGATGATCTGGCCGATGCCATTCTGAGATTCGTCGATCTGCGTCGCCGCCGCCTGGGGGTGCGGCGTGGCCTGCCCGCGCACCTGGGAGTGTCCGCATGAAATCCCTGCCTGTCTCTTTCCTGTGGCCGGAGCTGCTCTGGCTGTTGCTGGCGCTGCCGGTGCTGGTGCTGCTGTACTGGTGGCTGATGCGCCGTCGACAGCTTTCGGCGCTGCAGCTGGCGTCCCTGTCCATCGTGCGCGAGGCCGCGGGCCGTGGTCCTGGCTGGCGCCGCCACGTGCCGCCGCTGCTGCTGTTGCTGGCCTTTGCAGCGATGCTGCTGGCCGCTTCCCGTCCCATGGCCACCATCGTGCTGCCTTCCACCCAGCAGACCATCATCCTGGCCATGGATGTGTCTGGCAGCATGCGCGCCACCGATGTGCAGCCCAACCGTCTGGTTGCTTCGCAGAACGCGGCCAAGGCCTTCCTGCAGGAGCTGCCGCGCCACGTCAAGGTCGGTATCGTGGCCTTTGCCGGTTCGGCCCAGGTGGTGCAGCCGGTCACCCTCAGCCGCGAAGATCTCAACGCCGCGATCGACAAGTTCCAGCTGCAGCGCGCCACCGCCCTCGGCAGCGCCATCGTGGTGGCCCTGTCCGAGCTGTTTCCGGGCCAGGTGGACCTGGCCAGCGTCACCTACGGCCGCCAGCGCGACCCGTTCGCCCCGCGGGGGCGCGCCATCGACCAGAAGCCATCCCCCCAGGAGGCCAAGCCCTTCCAGCCTGTGCCCGCAGGCTCGTACAGTTCGGCCGCCATCATTCTGCTGACCGATGGCCAGCGCACCACCGGGGTGGACATTGAAGAGGCCGCGCACATGGCCGCCGAACGCGGCGTCAAGGTCTACACGGTGGGTGTGGGCACGGTCGAAGGCGAGGTCATCGGCTTTGAAGGCTGGTCCATGCGTGTGCGTCTGGATGAGGAGAGCCTCAAGGATGTGGCCCGGGTGACGCAGGGCGAGTACTTCTACGCCGGCACGGCCGAGAACCTCAAGAAGGTCTACGAATCGCTGAGCACCCGCCTGACCGTGGAGAAGAAGGAAACAGAGATCTCCGGCCTGCTGGCTCTGGCCGCGGCGGTGCTGGTCATGCTCTCGGCTGGTCTTTCGCTGTTCTGGTTCGGACGCATCGCCTGACACGCAGGCCTTCTGACCTCGGTCAACCCGATCGCCGGTCGCCGGGGCACAATGCCCCTTCATGAATTCACAGGTCATCATTGCCGGCGGCGGCATAGGCGGGCTGGCGTGCGCGCTGGCCCTTTCACGGGCCGGGCAGCCGGTCCAGGTCCTGGAGCAGGCTAGCCGCCTCTCCGAGGTGGGCGCGGGCATCCAGCTCGGGCCCAATGCGGTGCGTGTCCTGCACGACTGGGGTCTGGCCGATGCCCTGACCGCCTGCGCCGCCTTCCCCGAGTCGCTGCAGGTGCGCGATGCCCACTCGTCCGCCACGCTGGGGCAGTTGCGCCTGGGCGCCATGGCTCAGGCCCGCTACGGCAAACCCTACGCCACCATCCACCGCGCCGACCTGCACGGCCTGCTGCTCAAGGCCCTGCGCGAGCAGCCGCTGGCCACCATCGCGCTCGACGCCCGCGTGTCCTCCTATGAGGAGTCCCCCCTGGGGGTCACCGTCCACTGCGAGGACGACCGTGTCTTTGAAGGGGCCGCCCTGATCGGCGCCGACGGCCTCTGGAGCCGGGTTCGCCTTCAACTGCTGGGCGCACAGCCGGTGCGGGCCAGTGGCCACCTGGCGTACCGGGGCCTGGTCGATCCGGCGCGCCTGCCGCAGGCCCTCAGGCGACCCGTGGTCACCGTGTGGCTTGGTCCGCGTCTGCATGTGGTGCACTACCCGGTGCGGCGCGGCGAGATCTTCAACCTGGTCGCCGTGGTCGAAGGCGTGATCGGACAGGGGCACGGCGGCCATGTGGACAGCGATCCGCAAAGCTGGACCCACGAAGCCCATGCGGCCGATCTCAAGCGCACGCTCGGTCCGGCCTGTGCCGACCTGATGGCCATGATCGATGCGGCGCAGGAGTGGAAGCTCTGGGCGCTGAACGACCGCCCGCCGGTGGCCGGTGCCGACGAGCATGCCCGTGGCCGTGTGGCCCTGCTGGGTGATGCCGCGCACCCGCTGCGGCCCTATCTGGCCCAGGGGGCGGCCATGGCCATCGAGGACGCCTGGACCCTGGGCCAACTGCGTTCGGCCACCCAAGGTGACATCGACTGGTCCGCCCTGTTCGGGCGCTACGCCCGCACCCGCTGGGCCCGCAATGCCCGCGTGCAGGCGCGCTCCGAGCGCAACGGGCGCATCTTCCATGCTGATGGTCTGGTGCGCCTGGGGCGCAATGCGGCCATGGCCATGCTGGGAGAATCGCTGCTCGACCAAGCCTGGCTCTACAGCGGCCCACCGCCGCTGGCCGACTGAATTTCATCGCCTGACAAGGACCCCTGCGGCCATGACCAAACCAGTATCACACCATCACCGTCGATCGATCCTTTGTGCCGCTGTGGCGCTGGCCGCTGGCATCGCCATGCCCGCCTGGGCGCAGAAGGCGGTCCCCTGGCCGAGCAAGCCCCTGAAGATCCTGGTGGGCTTTCCCGCCGGGTCGTCGCCAGACCTCATGGCCCGCACCATTGCCGAGCCGCTGTCGCAGGCGCTGGGCCAACCAGTGGTGGTGGAAAACCGTCCGGGCGCCGGCGGCAACATCGCCGCCGACCAGGTGGCCCGGGCCACCGACGATCACACCATTGGCCTGATGATCAATGGCAACCTCACGATTGCCAGGATCCTGAACCCGGCCACCCCCTACGATCCGCTCAAGGACCTGCAGCCGGTGTCGCTGCTGGCGGTGGCGCCTCTGGTGCTGGCCGCACCCGCTGGTGCCCCCGGGGCCACCCCGGCCGATTTCCTGGCGGAAGCCCGCCGCGCCGGTGACCGCTGGAACTACGGTACCCCCGGCATCGGCACGGTGGCGCACCTGGGCATGGAACTGCTCAAGACCAAGGCCGGCATTGCGCCAGTGCATGTGCCCTACGCGGGCAACCCTCAGGTCATCACCGGCATGCTGGGCAACCAGGTCCAGATGGCGCTGCTCCCACCCGGCCTGGCCATGGCACAAGTCAAGGGTGGCAAACTCAAGGCCATTGGGGTCACGTCCGCCGGGCGAAGCAGTGTCGTGCCCGAAGTGCCCAGCCTGTCGGAGGCGGGCGTCCAGGGTCTGCAGCTGGAGATCTGGAACGCTGTCGCGGCCCCGAACAGCCTGCCCAAGGCCCACGCCGACCGGCTGGCCAGCTTGCTGCCCGGCATCGTGCGCCAGCCCGAGGTGCGCCAGAAGATCCTGGCCCAGGGCTGGCAGGTGGCCGGTACCGCGGCCGAGGGTCTGGCCAAGCGCATGCAGGCCGACACCGCCGCCATGGCCGAGGTCATCCGCAAGAACAACATCCGGCCCAACTGAGCCGGCGGCGGTTCAGGTGGCGGCGCGCCAGCCGGTGTGCCGGGCGATGTCCTGCATCAGCAGGCGTGCGGCCTCTTCGCCGCTGATGCTGTCGGCCAGCACCACCGGTTTGTCCTGACGCGGGTGTGCCCGCACCTGCCAGATGCTCTCCGGTCGCCGTCCGTTCACCTGCATGCCGTAGCTGCGGTGCACGCTCAGGCCCGTCATGGCCTGTGCATCCCAGTGGCGCGTGCTCACCGGCAAGCCCAGCAGCCGGCGGACGATGGTGGTGCCCTGGCTGCGGTCCATGGTGGTGGTTCTCCGGTTGAGCAGAAGCCACAGGCTCAGCACCAGCGCCAGCAGGCCAAGCCCGCCGAACAGGATGCCCATCAGCCCGCCCAGTGCTCGCACATTCCACAGATAGCCGCCCGAGATCACGAACACCACGCCCATGAACAGCCAGGGCAGTTGCGCGCGCCGCATGCGCGCATAGGGTTGATCCAGCACCAGGCGTCCCTGCATATCCATCTCAACGCGGCAGACGGCGCCGATGCGCTCGCGCAGCAAGGCCTCATCCTCTGCCTGATGCGCCGATGCGGTGCCGAACATGGCATCGGGTGCACCAAAGCTGGCGCGGGCGCCGGTGGCGAACACGGGGATGTCGTACGTCGCGCTGAACCCGTCTTCCAGCCCCTGGCCGTCGACGCTGACCCGCCACACGGTGCCATCTTCTCCAGGCGGTGACGATGGTGGCAGGTGCCCCGGCAATGCCGTCTGCCATTGAACCCGGGTGCCTGCGGCGGTGGGTACCAGTCGGGCCACGCCTTCATCTTCCCATTGCAGGTGCTCGCTGGTGCTGCGGTCATCGCCACTGCCGCTGGTGCTGCGCTCCAGGCAACTGAGCGCCATCACCACGCGTGCCTGCGGGCCCACCTGCAGGGGCAGATCCAGATGCATGCTCACCTGCCCGCCGAGGGGGGCAGGGTGGGGCGAGAGCACCAGCACCGCCGAGCCAAAACGGTGATGCTGGCGCCAGCGCTTGAGCGCGTGCCAGCACATCACCAGGCCGAACAACGGGAACAGCAACACCACCCAGACGATGGGGCGGCCATTGACCGCATCCGGCAGTGCGATCGCGCTCACGACGCCGCCAAACCCCAGAAACACCACCCCCATGACGGTGAACACCCAGCGCTCGGCCCGCAGGTTCGATGCAATGGCCGGGCCGGTCCATTCCGGGTACTGCATCCAGGGGTGGGTGGCGGCCTGCGGGTGCTCTGGCTGCGCAGCCTTGCGCCAGTTGTGTCGGCCCCACACCATCATGCCAAGGCCCACACCCCCAAATATCGCGATGAAGATGCCCCAGAAGCCCAGCAGAGGCCAGCGAAGGCTGCGGTCCAGGACGGCATCGGTCGGGTCTGCCGGGTTGACCCAGGCTGTCACGGGCTTTCCCTGCCGGTGCGCGGACTCCAGACGCCAGCCGAGCTGGTACCAGAAGTCGCCGACGTTGTCCGCCGTGTTGCTCACCGCCACACGCTGGCCCACGTGCGTCTGTCCATTGACCACGTAGCGGTAGGTGGCATGTGCCCGGTAGGTGGTGCCACCCTTGCTGCCGCGCAGTGATTCCAGGCGCGCGCTCAGCAGTTGCGCCTGCACTGGCTCCCACTGGCGCATGCGCACACTGTCGATCACGGTGGGCACCAGCGCCAATACCACGAACCCTAGGCCCACCAGAAAGAAGATGCTGCCGAACGCGCCGAGCCAGACGGCACCGTTGCGGTGGCGCTGGCGGGGACTCGGACGTTTCAATAGGCTCATGCGGCGATCATTCCCTCTGTGGCCGCAGTGTATGCCGCCTCAAACCATCACAGGGCCGTGCGCAGCTTCCAGATCTCCGGGAACAGCACCACATCCAGCATCTTGCGCAGGTAGCTCACACCACCGGTGCCGCCTGTGCCGCGCTTGAAGCCGATCACCCGTTCCACGGTGGTTACGTGGCGGAAGCGCCAGAGTCGGAAGGCGTCTTCCAGGTCGGTGAGTTCCTCGCCAAGCTGGTACAGGTCCCAGTGCTGCTTAGGGTTGCGGTACACCTGCAGCCAGGCCTGCTCCACGCCCTCACTGGCCTGGTAGGGCTGCGTCCAGTCGCGCTCGGTGTGCGAGGTGGGCACGGCGATGCCACGGCGCGCGAGCAGGCGCAGGCACTCGTCGTACAGCGAAGGTGCTTCGTACGCGGCCTGCACCATGGCCGCCCGTTCCGGGTGATGCGCATGAGGCTTGAGCATGGCCGCGTTCTTGTTGCCCATCGCGAACTCGATGCAGCGGTACTGGAAGCTCTGGAACCCGCTCGAATGGCCCAGGTAGGGCCGGATGGCGCTGTACTCCGGCGGCGTCATCGTGGCCAGCACATCCCAGGCGTGCACCAGCTGTTCCATGATCTTGGACACGCGCGCCATCTGCTTGAACGCCGG
>JAJPEW010000045.1 GCA_021166755.1 Hydrogenophaga sp.
ACTTCGCATCCTTGACCGGCACATCCACCAGGATGCGGACATTGCCGTCGTCGGCCAGTTCGATGCGCGAGACCCGTCCGATGGAGAAACCTGCAAAGGTCATGTCCATGCCGACCACCACGCCCTCGGAGTCGTCGGCAATCAGCACCAGACGCTGCGTGCGCTCGAACATGCCGCGCGCGTACATCACGTACAGGGCCGAACCGACCACCAGCGCCACCATCAGCATCAGCAGCATGGCGGCCTTGAACTCGAGGTGGCGAACCGGATCGGGCGAGCCGTTGGCGCTCTGGGAGGATGGTTCAGGGGTCATCAGGAATCGATCAGTAGTAGTTGCCCAGCAGCGAGACCACTTCCAGCAACAGGATCACCGACAGCAGGCGGGCAAACTCGGTGATGTCGCTGCGACGGGAATAGCCGCCACCCGAATCACGCTGGGCGCCGGATGCCATGGGGACAAAGGCCACCGCCAGGGCAAAGAACAGGGTCTTGAGGCCAAAAATCAGGGTAACAGCGGGCGAGAAGACGCCGCCGACGGCGCGCGTGTAGGCCGGCAGCCCCCAGGGCGACAGGCCGTACACGTTGAGATAGGTCAGGACCAGCGCGATCACGCAGCTGAGGGCCGCCAGCAGCAGCACGGAGAATGCACTGCCCAGCGCGCGGGGCAGCAACTCGTGCCGCAGCAGATCCTGATGTGCGGGTACCTGCCCTTCGCGCGCCCACAGCGCCAGTTGGCGGCGCATCTGCTGGGCCGCAGGCATGGAGAAGCGCACGGCCACGAACAGCGCTGCATACAGCGGAATCAGTTCCAGCACCAGGGTGCGCACCAGCACTTCCAATGCGTACTGCGACAGGCCATAGCTCATGGCGGTCGCGACGACGATGCGGATGAGCACGAGGCTGATCAGCGCCGACAGCACCAGAAACCAGGTCAGCAGTGGCGCAGTCGCCCGGTAAAGGCTGCCCAGAATGGCCTGCCGCTGGGCAGCGCCGGCGTAGCTGGAGGGATGCAAGGCCAGCACCACCACCTCGGCCCCCATGAGCATCACCTGCCACCAGGCCTGCACGGTGGACAGTGTCCGGCGGCCCCAGCGGGCCAGCGTGTTGTGCAGGAGGGCGACGGGGTTCATGGCGGGATCATAGCGGCGCGACACGAAGGCGACAGGCAACCGGTGCGGGGTGGTGAAAACGCCCATGCAAAAGTGCGCGGCTTGCGTAAGGATGCGCAACACCATTCACCAGTTCCGCCCTTTGCTGTAACAGGAGTTTTCGCATGACCGCCGCCCTCGACCCCGCCGTGCGCCGCCAGACCATTGCCGATGCCCTGCACCGCACGGCCTGTCGCCTGCCGGCCAAGACCGCGATCGTCTGCGGCACCACCGAGTGGACCTACGCCGAGTTCGATGCCTTGGTCTCACGCCTGGCCGCGGGCCTGAACCGCATCGGCGTGGGCGAAGGCGACAAGGTCGCCGTGCTGGCGCGCAACTCCCACGGCTTTGCGGCCCTGCGCTTTGCGCTGGCGCGCCGCGGCGCGGTCCTGGTGCCGATCAATTTCATGCTCAAGGCCGACGAGGTGGCCTACATCCTGCGCCATGCCGGCGCCCGCACCATGGCCACCGACAGCGGCCTGGCCGCACTGGCCCGCGACGCAGCGGCGCTGGATACCCAGGTGCAGCAGTTCATCTGGCTGCCGTCCGAAGACCCCACCGAGCCCGTCGAGGGGATGCACCGCTTCGACGACCTGGCGGCCTGTGGCGACCCGCTGCCCACGGTGCATGTGCAGAGCGGCGATCTGGCCCAGATTGTTTACACCAGCGGCACCGAGTCCATGCCCAAAGGTGCCATGCTCACCCACGATGCGGTGCTGTGGCAGTACGTCAGCTGCGTGATCAATGCCGAGATCGCCGAGCAGGACCGCACCCTGCACGCCCTCCCGCTGTACCACTGCGCCCAGCTGGATGTGTTCTTCGGGCCGGCCATCTACATCGGCAGCAGCAACGTGATCACCGGCAAGCCGACGCCGGACCACCTGCTGGCGCTGCTGGAGCAGCACCAGATCACCAGCTTTTTCGCGCCGCCCACGGTCTGGATCGCGCTGCTGCGCTCGCCCCTGTTCGACGCAGGCAAGCTGGCTCACCTGGCCAAGGGCTATTACGGCGCCTCGATCATGCCGGTGGAGGTGCTCAAGGAGCTGGCCGCGCGCCTGCCCCGGGTGCGGCTGTGGAACCTGTACGGGCAGACCGAGATTGCGCCGCTGGCCACCATGCTGGCCCCCGAAGACCAGCTGCGCAAACCGGGTTCGTGCGGCAAGGCGGTGCTCAACGTCGAAACGCGCGTGGTCAACGACGACATGCAGGACGTGGCTCCCGGCGAGGTGGGCGAGATCGTGCACCGATCACCCCACCTGATGCTGGGCTACTTCAACGACCCCGAGCGCACCGCTGCCGCCTTTGCCGGTGGCTGGTTCCACAGCGGCGACCTGGCCACCATCGACGAGGAAGGCTTCATCAGCGTGGTCGACCGCAAGAAGGACATGATCAAGACCGGCGGCGAAAACGTGGCCAGCCGCGAGGTGGAGGAAATGATCTACCGCCTGCCTGCCGTGAGTGAGGTGGCCGTCATCGGTCTGCCCGACCCGAAGTGGGTCGAGGCAGTCACCGCCGTCATCGTGATCAAGGCGGGCCAGACCTTGACCGAGGACGAGGTGATCGGCCACTGCCAGGCGCACATGGCGCACTTCAAGGCCCCGAAGCGGGTGGTTTTCACCGAGGCGCTGCCCAAGAACCCCAGCGGCAAGCTGCTCAAGCGCGAGCTGCGGCAGCGCTACGCGGTGGCCTGAGGGCCACCCTGACCGGGCACCTGGGCCATGGCCCAGGCCACGTGTTCGCGCACGTTGATGTCCGGGTGCTCGCACCGCTGTTGCAGTGCCACCCGGATGCTGGAATCCTCCCGCCGCTGCAGGGCATTGCCCATCGCCACCGCGATGTTGCGCAGCCAACGCGCATGACCGATGCGGCGAATCGGGCTGCCTTCGGTGCGGCGCAGAAATTCCTCTTCGTCCCAGCCAAACAGCTCGACCAGCGTGGCGCCGGTCAGGCCGTCGCGCGGGTCGAAGTCGGGCAGCGGGCTGCGGCGGGCAAACTTGTTCCAGGGGCAGACGAGCTGGCAGTCGTCGCAGCCGTAGATGCGGTTGCCGATCAGCGGCCGCAGTTCCAGCGGGATCGGGCCATCGTGTTCGATGGTGAGATACGAGATGCAACGGCGCGCATCCAGTCGGTGCGGCGCCACGATGGCTCGGGTCGGGCAGGCGTCGATGCAGGCGCTGCAGGCACCGCAGTGATCGGTAACCGGCTCGGTGGGCGGCAGCGCCAGATCGACGTAGATCTCGCCCAGGAAGAACATGGAACCGCCCTCGCGACTGAGGATGAGGGTGTGCTTGCCGCGCCAGCCCTGGCCGCTGCGGCGGGCCAGTTCGGCCTCCAGCACCGGCGCCGAGTCGGTGAACACCCGGTGACCAAGCGGGCCCACTTCGGCGGCCAGCCGGTCGGCCAGTTTCTGCAGGCGGT
>JAJPEW010000086.1 GCA_021166755.1 Hydrogenophaga sp.
GGCGTCATCCCGGAACAGGGTCACGCGGCGATGCCGGAATATCCAGTGGCGTGCTTCAGGCAATCCACCCGCATCCACGGGCACCACCTCCTCGGGTGGCAGCAGCACCTGAGTGCTGTCAGACGGGTCGGCCAGGAACGGCTCACCCTCGGGGATGACGTCGGCCAGCACCCAGCGCGCGGACTGCCACCGGCTCATCGGGCCGGTAACGGGCTCGCGCCGCATCACGACGGCAACATCGATCGACGGGCGCCGGGCGGGCGTGGCATATGAATCGGTTTGCATGGCAAACCGGACTGTACGCCATGCCTGCCCGTCCCGTCGTACGTGGCTCCCCTAAGTCAGCGTTGGCCCATGGGTATGGGCTGCAAGGGTCGTCGGTCAGTAGGTCTCCAGGTGCAGCCGGCCCTCGCGCTTGAGCGCAGCACCCACGGTGTCCCAGTCAAGCCCGGCACCGGCGGCGATGTCGCGCAGCGCCAGCACCACGCCCTCTTCCATGGCCTTGAGGCCACAGACGAAGAAGTACGCATTCGGGTCCTGCAGCAAGGCAGCCAGGTCGGCGGCGCGGTCGCGCATGGCGTCCTGGACATACTTCTTGGGCTGACCTGGCGTGCGGCTGAAGGCAAAGTTGCTGTCGATGAAATCCTTGGGCAGGCTCTGCAGCGGCCCGAAGTACGGCAGTTCTTCCTGCGTACGGGCGCCGAAGAACAGCATGAGCTTGCCCGACTCGAATTTTCCGCTGGCGCGCAGGCGCCGGCGCCATTCGGTCATGGCCCGCATCGGCGCCGAGCCGGTACCGGTGCAGATCATGACAATACTGGACTTGGGGTGGTTGGGCATCAGGAAGCTGGTGCCGAACGGCCCGATGACCTGCACCTGGTCACCGACCTTGAGGTCACACATGTAGTTGCTGCCAACGCCGCGCACCGGCTGGCCCGAATGGTCTTCGAGCACGCGCTTGATGGTCAGCGACAGGTTGTTGTGGCCAGGGCGCTCGCCATTGCGCGGGCTGGCAATGCTGTACTGGCGCGCGTGGTGGGGTTTGCCGTTGGCATCCACACCGGGCGGGATGATGCCGATGCTCTGGCCTTCGAGCACCGGGAAGGGCATGGATCCGAAGTCGAGCACGATGTGGTGGGTGTCGTACTCCTTGCCGACCGCGGTGACGCGCAGGTTGCCGGTGACGGTGGCGGTCACGGTCTTCTCGGCGGCCTTGGGGCCGTAGAGGTTGGTGTAGGCGTGGGCAGCGCTCCAGGGCGGGATGCTGGCGCCGTACTGGGCGGAGTTGAAGGCGGTCTGGCCAGTGGGGTCAATCGTTGGGGTTGCTTCGGCGACCGGCTGCTCCGCTGTGGCAGCGTCTTCACCGCCGGCTTCGGCGGCCATGGCGGCGATGTCGGCGCCCGAGAGTTCGGGCGGCAACACATCCCAGCCCAGTTGTTCCTCCAGGCTGTAGGCCTTGGCCTTGACGACGCGGCGGTAGTTGTCGATCGATCCGGTGGGGCAAGGCGAGATGCAGTCGTTGCACCAGTTGCACTTGTTGACGTCGACCACGTAGTTGCGCGAGTCGTGCGTGATGGCGCCGACCGGGCAGATCGATTCGCAGGTGTTGCAGCGGATGCAGATCTCGGGGTCGATCAGGTGCTGCTTGATGACGGCGGCTTCCAAGGGGGCGTTCATCTGGGGTCTCCGTGCTTTGTGTTTGCACTCTATTGTGTCGCTGGCTGTGACTTCGTGGTGGCACCGCGTGAGCCCGGGTGGCTGACTCCGTTCGTGTCCCCCGCCGGCCTGCGGCCGGCTCCTCCTTTACCTCACTGCGCCAACCACCCGGGCTCACGCTCGCAGGCTCGCGAAACGGAAAAGACAGCAAAACCAGCCACCGCTCCGGCGCACGTGCCTGATCCAGAGATGCGGTGGAACCGGCTTCGCCGGGCCACTCGCATCGTCCCCCCTTCAAGCGCCGAAGGCGCGCCAGAAAGGGGGGAAGCCGCGCAGCGGCGCAGGGGGGTTAATTGAAGCGTACGTAGTCGAAGTTCACCGGCTGGCGGTTGATGCCCATGACCGGCGGCGCAATCCAGTTGGCGAACTTGCCCGGCTCCACCACGCGGCCCATCAGGCTGGCCACATAGGCTCGGTCCTGGTCGGTCGGCAGCCATTCCTCGACCTTGGCGTTCCATTCATGGTCGGTGACCACGCGGCCATCCGGGCTGACCTTCACGCCCTTGAGCGTGCCGATGTTGCGGTGGAAGGCCTTGTGGGGCACCTTCAGACGGAAGTCGATGCCAGCCTTCTCGATCAGGCGGTTCCAGCGCTCCACGCCACCGACGCTGTCCTTGATGTAGTCGTCGCGCAGCACTTCGTTGAGCGCGTTGAGCATCGGCACTTCCTTCTCGACGAGCTGACCGTTGACCACGTCGATGATCTTGTAGGTGTTGCCCTTGAGCACGTGGTCGTCGGTGCGCTTGCCCTCTTCGTAGCGGCCCTTGAGGCCGGAGCTGTAGAAGGTGGCGGCGTTGGACGACTGGTCGGCACCGAACAGGTCGATGGTGACCGAGAAGTGGAAGTTCAGGTACTTCTGGATGGTCGGCAAGTCGATCACGCCGGCGGCGCGCAGCTTGTTCACGTCGTCGGTCTTGAGCTGGTTCATCATCTCGCAGGTGCGGGTGATGACGCGGCCGACACCCGACTCGCCCACGAACATGTGGTGCGCTTCTTCGGTCAGCATGAACTTGGTCGTGCGGGCCAGCGGGTCGAACGCGGACTCGGCCAGCGCGCACAGCTGGAACTTGCCGTCGCGGTCGGTGAAGTAGGTGAACATGAAGAAGCTCAGCCAGTCGGGCGTCTTCTCGTTGAAGGCTTCCAGGATGCGCGGGTTGTCGGCGTTGCCGCTGTTGCGCTCGAGCAGGGCTTCGGCTTCTTCGCGGCCGTCCTTGCCGAAGTACTTGTGCAGCAGGTACACCATGGCCCACAGGTGGCGGCCCTCTTCCACGTTGACCTGGAACAGGTTGCGCAGGTCGTACTGGCTGGGCGCGGTCAGGCCCAGGTGGCGCTGCTGTTCGACCGATGCGGGCTCGGTGTCACCCTGCGTGACGATGATGCGGCGCAGGTTGGCGCGGTGTTCGCCAGGCACGTCCTGCCAGGCGGCTTCGCCCATGTGGTCACCGAAGTGGATCTTGCGGTCCTGCTCGGCGGGGTTGAGGAAGATGCCCCAGCGGTAGTCGGGCATCTTCACATGGCCGAACTGGGCCCAGCCCTGCGGGTCCACGCTGACGGCGGTGCGCAGGTAGACGTCGAAGTTCTGCGAGCCTTCCGGGCCCATGTCCTGCCACCACTGCAGGTAATTGGGCTGCCAGTGCTCCAGCGCGCGCTGCAGCGTGCGGTCTTCGCTGAGGTTGACGTTGTTGGGGATCTTCTCGCTGTAGTTGATGCTCGACATGGTGTGCTCCTGCGGGTGGACTCTTCGGTGGACTGTCGTTCGGTTGCGGCTGGCTCCACCGGGAAACCCACCGCACAACGAGTTTTCTGTTTAGACGCGGTTCCAGTCGAACTGGGCCTTGTCGCCCTTACCGTAGACCTTGAGCGCACCTTTTTCACCGACGGCGTTCGGGCGCTGGAAGATCCAGTTCTGCCAGGCGGTCAGGCGGCCGAAAATGCGGGTGAACATGTTCTCTTTCTGCGCGAAGCGCAGGTTGGCCTCCAGGCCGGTCAGCGCGTCGGGTGACATGGCCGCGCGCTCTTCCAGCGCCAGGCGGATCTCGTCGGCCCAGTCGATGTCGTCGGGTGCGGCAGTGACCAGGCCCAGCTTGAGGGCCGCATCGCCGTCCAGCGCCTGACCGATCGCGCCGCGAGCGGCTTCCATCGGGCCGGCTTCTTCATAGAAGCGGCGCTGCAGGCGGCTCTGGCCATTGACCATGGGCAGGTAGCCGAAGTTCATTTCACCCAGGGTCAGCACCGGCTGCTTCTCCGGCTCGTCGGGCAGCACCAGCTGGTAGGCGCGATCGGCGCAGAAGGCCAGTTCGGCCAGGGTGCCGGCGAAGCAGGAACCGGACTCGATCAGCGCGAACAGGCTGCGCGAGGACACGTCCAGGCGGGCGAAGGTCCGGCGCAGGTGGCCGATGGTCTCGTTGACGAACCAGTGGTCCTTGTGGGCCAGCATCAGCGCGTCGTTGGCCAGCACCGCAGCGCTGTCGCCTTCGGTCTTGAGCAGCCAGGTGCCGATGTCCAGCTCGTTGGTGCGCATGTGCAGGATGGCGTCGTCCAGTTCGCGCACCATCTGCAGGGCATACCAGTCGGCGCCCAGGGCCTCGATGCCGGCGATGTCGGTGGGCTGCGCACCCTGCGGGGCCTTGACGGTGAAGGTGGCGACGCGCTTGCTGCGGTCGATCTCGACCGTGACGTTGGTGTAGACCAGGCGGTCGGCTTCGATGGTCCGGTTCAGCGGCGTCAGTTCGATGCCCTTGGCGCCGGGCGCGCCGCGGTGGCTGCCGGCGGCCAGCTTCTCGGCGCGTTCGCGCACCGCCTGCTGAAACACCGCGGGTTTGGCGATGGCATCAACCAGGCGCCAGTCCACGGCCTTCTGTCCGCGCACGCCTTCGACGCTGGTGCAGAAGATGTCGGCCAGATCGTGGCGCACGTGGCGCTTGTCGGTGACGCGGGTCAGACCGCCGGTGCCAGGCAGCACGCCCAGCAGGGGCACCTCGGGCAGACTCACGGCGCTGCTGCGGTCGTCCACCAGCACGATCTCGTCGCAGGCCAGGGCCAGCTCGTAGCCGCCGCCGGCGCAGGCGCCGTTGAGCGCCGCCACGAATTTCAGGCCGCTGTGCTGGCTGCTGTCTTCGATGCCGTTGCGGGTTTCGTTGGTGAACTTGCAGAAGTTGACCTTCCAGCCGTGGCTGGACAAGCCCAGCATGAAGATGTTGGCGCCGGAGCAGAACACGCGGTCCTTCAGACTGGTGACGACGACCGACTTGACTTCGGGGTGCTCGAAACGGATGCGCTGCAGCGCGTCGTGCAGTTCGATGTCCACACCCAGGTCGTAACTGTTGAGCTTGAGCTTGTAGCCGGGACGCAGGCCGGCGTCTTCGTTGATGGCCAGCGACAGCGTCGCAATGGCGCCGTCAAAGGCCAGCTGGATGTGCTGGTAACGGGACGGATGGGTCTGGTAGTCGACGCGGGGGTTGGCGGTGCTCATCGTTGTCTCCTGGGGTGGGCGGCGGCGGTCAGGGTGCACGGGGTCGTGCGGCATAACGTGAATAATAGTGCATGCATCACAGCAAGGTCAAATGCAATTTACTGCATACACCTCGGTATTTACCCTGATTTCAACCGCGAGGCACCGGGACCTTGAGCAACTGACGCACCTGCTGGCGCAACTTCTGGAAGCTTTCTTCCAGTGGCTGGGCACTGGTGTTGAAGGCCAGGTCGGCCTTGGAGTAGAACGCCGCCCGCCCATCCAGAATGCGCTTGAGATCCTCCATCGCCTCGCGGCTGGCCGCCATGGGGCGCATGTCCCCCTGCGCGGCCACGCGGCCCATGTGGTCTGCAGGGTCGGCCTGCAGCCACACGGTGGTGCAGTGCTGCAGCAGCAGGTTGAAGTTGGCCGAGTCAGCCACCAGACCGCCGGGGGTGGCAATCACCACCTCGGGGTAGATCTGGATCGCCTCTTCCAGCGCGCGCCGCTCATAGCGGCGGTAGGCATTGGCGCCGTAAAGGTTGTGGATCTCGCTGATGCTGCAGCCGGCGAACTGCTCGATCTCGCGACTGAGTTCAATGAAGGGATAGCCCAGGTCGTCGGCCAGCCGCTGGCCCAGTGTGGATTTGCCCGCTCCGCGCAGACCGATCAGGGCCACCCGCGCCTGCCGGCCCTGGGCGTCGACACCCCCGCCGGCGCCCAGCAGATCCACCAGTTGCAAGCGTGCACGGCGCAGATCGGTCTCGCTGCGACCCTGCAGCAGTTCTCGGATCAGCAGCCATTCGGGCGAAGAAGTGGTGACGTCGCCGATGAGTTCGGCCAACGAGCAGTGCAGTGCCTGCGCCACCTGCAACAGCACGAGGATGGAGGCGTTGCCTGTCCCGTACTCCAGGTTGGCCAGATGACGTTCCGACACGTCGGCCGCCAGCGCCACTGCCTTGCGGGTCATGCCCTTGCGCGATCGCAGGTTGCGCACCCGCTCACCCAGCGCCACCAGAAAAGGATGGCGATCTTCCTCGTCGGACAAGAGGGCGGGCGATGGGGGGGCGATGGTGTCGGTACTGGTCATGGCGCGGGCGCCTTTCGTCTGTTGGCGGTGTTGGCACGGGTAAACCCTAGCGGCCAGCTGCCCCACAAACATGCACTTTAATGCATACTTGCCGGGACGCAAGATAGTGCATTTATACCGTCAAACCCTGGCCGTGACCACGGCATTTACGCAATCCATTGCCACCACCCATGAGCAACCCGACCGACATTCCCCTGCTGCCCAACCACCTCGCCGGCCGCTGGCAGACCGGCTCCGGCCCGGGAACCACCCTGCTGGACCCGGTGCTGGGCACCCCTCTGGTGCGGGTGGACAACCGCGGACTGGACCTGGCCGAAGGCTTTTCCTTTGCCCGAGACACCGGCGGCGCGGCCCTGCGCGCCATGAGTTACGGCCAGCGCGCCGCGATGCTCGGTGCCATCGTGAAGGTGCTGCAAGCCAACCGCGACGCCTACTACGACATCGCCACCCGCAACTGCGGCACCGTCACCAAGGACTCGGCCGTCGACATCGACGGCGGCATCTTCACGCTGGGCTACTACGCCAAGCAGGGTGAAGCCCTGGGCGAGGCCCGGGCGCTGCTGGACGGCGACCGCATCCGCATGGGCAAGGACCCGGTGTTCCAGACCCAGCACGTCTTCAGCCCCACCCGGGGGGTGGCACTGTTCATCAATGCCTTCAACTTCCCGAGCTGGGGCCTGTGGGAAAAGGCCGCCCCGGCCCTGCTCTCGGGCGTGCCGGTGATCGTCAAGCCCGCCACCGCCACCGCCTGGCTGACCCAGCGCATGGTGGCGGACGTGATCGAGGCAGGCGTGGTGCCCGCCGGCGCGCTGTCGGTCATCTGCGGGTCGTCCGCGGGGCTGATGGACCAGCTGCAACCCTTCGATGTGGTCAGCTTCACCGGATCGGCCGAGACGGCACGCATCATCCGCAGCCACCCAGCGGTGGCGCAGCGCTCGGTGCGCTGCAACATCGAGGCCGACAGCCTCAACAGCGCCCTGCTCGACCCGGCCGCCACCGAGGACAGCGAAGCCTTCAAGCTGCTGGTCAGCGAGGTGGTGCGAGAGATGACCGTCAAGAGCGGCCAGAAGTGCACCGCCATCCGCCGCATCTTCGTGCCGCGCGCCCTCTACCAGGCCACCGCCCAGGCCATTGGCGCCAAGCTGGCCAAGTGCATCGTGGGCAACCCTCGCCTCGAGAACGTGCGCATGGGTTCGCTCGTCAGCCGTGAGCAGTACGACAACGTGATCGCTGGTCTGACCCACCTGAAGACGGAGGCCGATGTGCTGTTCGATGGCAACAGCACCGAGCTGCTGGACGCCGACCGTGCGGTGGCCGCCTGCGTGGCGCCGGTGCTGCTGGGCACCCAGGACCCGGTGGCGGCCAAGGTGCTGCATGAGGTGGAGGTCTTCGGTCCGGTGGCCACCCTCATGCCGTATGACAACGAGGCTCAGGCCTACGCCCTGATCCGGCGCGGCGAGGGTTCGCTGGTGGCCTCGGTCTACAGCGAGGACCCGGCGTTCATGGCCCGGGCGGCGCTGGAGCTGGCCGACAGCCACGGGCGCGTGCATGTCATCAGCCCGGACGTGGCCGCCAGCCAGACTGGCCATGGCAATGTGATGCCCATGAGCCTGCACGGTGGCCCTGGGCGCGCCGGCGGCGGCGAAGAGCTCGGTGGTTTGCGCGCCATGGGCTTCTACCACCGCCGCAGTGCCATTCAGGCCAGCACCGCCGCACTGGACGCCCTGGTTGCCGTGGCCCCCTGGCGCACCTGACACCAGCCCAAACCGCCGGAACAAGACACCGCCCGAATCCACCCGACAGATCCGAAAAGGACACGAGGAGACAAACATGCAGACCGCCGAGATCGCCCCACCTCCGGAGCGTTTCAACTTCGCCCGCCACCTGATGGCGCTGAACGCCCACCGGTCCGGCAAGACCGCGCTGATCGACGATGCCGGCACGCTGACCTACGGGCAACTGGCCGACCGCGTCCAGCGCTGCTCTGCGGCGCTGAAGGCCCTGGGCCTGCAGCGCGAGGAGCGCGTCCTGCTGCTGATGCACGACAGCAGCGACTGGGTGGTGAGTTTTCTGGGCGCCCTGCACGCGGGCGTGGTGCCGGTGTGCGTCAACACGCTGCTGACCGCGAAGGACTATGCCTACATGCTGGCCGACAGCCGCGCGCGGGCAGCCCTGGTGTCGGGTGCCCTGCTGCCGACCCTGCAGGAAGCCCTGGCCAGCGGCGGGCACAGCCTGCGAAAGATCATCGTCTCTCGCGCCCAGGCCGCGCTGCCGGACGGTGCCTGCGATCTGGGCGAGCTGCTGGACGCCCAGGCCCCGGGCGACGGCACCGACACACATGCCGACGAGCCCGCCTTCTGGCTCTACTCGTCCGGCTCCACCGGCAACCCCAAGGGGACCGTGCACACGCAGGCCAACCTGTACTGGACCGCCGAGCTGTATGGCAAGGGGGTACTCGGCCTGCGCGAAGACGATGTGGTGTTCTCGGCGGCCAAGCTGTTTTTCGCCTACGGGCTGGGCAACGGGCTGTCCTTCCCGCTCTCGGTGGGCGCCAGCGTGGTCCTGATGGCCGAGCGGCCGACCCCGCAGGCCACCTTCAAACGCATGGTGGACCACCAGCCCTCGGTGTTCTACGGAGCGCCGACCGGCTATGGCGGCATGCTCGCCAGCCCGGACCTGCCGGCGCGGTCACAGGTCCGTCTGCGCCTGTGCTCGTCGGCCGGCGAGGCACTGCCACGCGACATCGGCGAGCGCTGGACCGCCCACTTCGGCTGCGAGATCATCGACGGCATTGGTAGCACCGAGATGCTGCACATCTTCCTGTCCAACCGCCCGGGCGATGTGCGTTACGGCACCACCGGCAAGCCGGTGCCGGGCTACGAGGTGCAACTGCGCGACGAAGATGGCAGCGTCATCACCGGGCACAACCAGATCGGTGACCTCTACATCCAGGGGCCGAGCGCTGCCCTGATGTACTGGAACAACCGAGCCAAGTCGCGCGATACCTTCCAGGGTCCGTGGACCAAGAGCGGCGACAAGTATGTGCGCGATCCGGACGGCTACTACACCTACGCCGGCCGCAACGACGACATGCTCAAAGTCAGCGGCATCTACGTCAGCCCTTTCGAGGTGGAGGCCACCCTGGTCCAGCACCCGGCGGTTCTGGAGGCTGCCGTCATCGGCAAAAACGACGAGGAAGGCCTGACCAAGACGAAGGCCTTTGTGGTGCTCAAGAACGGCTGGAATGCCACAGAGGCGGAGCTGCAGGCGTTCGTCAAGGAAAGGCTGGCACCGTACAAGTACCCGCGCTTCATCGAGTTCGTGAGCGAGTTGCCCAAGACCGCGACCGGCAAGATCCAGCGCTTCAAGCTCAGGGACATCGAGACACAGCGGCTGTTCGGGCGCCACTGACCTGGTCAAGGCGACCGCTGGTCCGCGGCAGCTGTAGCCACACGGGAAAACCCCGATCCCGTTTGCTTGCAATCGTTTTACTTCATAACCATACTTCCCACCGAGGAGAAAGTATGGAAATGAAGAACTTGTGGATCAAACGCACCCTGGCAGGCATGTGCCTGGTCACCACCACGGCCTTTGCGGTGGATGAAGGTGTCACCGCCACCGAAATCAGGCTGGGGGCCTCCCAGGTTCTGTCCGGCCCACTGGGAGCGCAGACCGCCCAGTACGGTGAAGGCGCCCGGCTGCTGTTCGATTCGGTCAATGCCGCTGGTGGCGTGCACGGCCGCAAGATCAGCTTCATGTCGCTGGATGACGGATTCGACCCCAAACGCTCGGTCGAGAACACCCGCAAGCTGGTGGACGAACACAAGGTGTTCATGCTGTTCAACAGTTCCGGCACGGCCCACACGGCGGCGGTGCTTCCTTTGCTGAAGGAATCCAGGACCATTCTTTTCGGGCCCGTGACAGGCGCTTCGTCCCTGCGGGAAGGCGTCAATCCCTACCTGTTTCACGTGCGCGCCAGCTATGCCAACGAGTCCGAGAAGATGTTGTCGCAGCTCAAGCAGACCGGCGTCAGCAAGGTGGCATTCTTCTATCAGGACGACCCCTTGGGCAAGGCCCTGCTGTCCGAGGTCCGCAAGGCATCCGTCTCGGAAAACATGCCCCTGGTGGCCGAGATCAGCGTCGACCCGGCTTCGCCCGACTTTGCGGCGGCTGCGGTCGCCACGGCCAAATCGGGCGCCCAGGCGGTGATCCTGGGCACGGCAGGCATGACCTTCCCCAACTATGTCAAAGCGGTGCAGGCCACGGCAGCACGGCCGGTGTTCTATGGTTACTCGGTGGCCAGCCTGGACGTGATCAACCGCGAACTCAAGGACAAGTCACGAGGCATCATTCTGGCGCAGATCATGCCTTCGCTGCGCAACAGCACCGTCCCCGTGGTGGCGGAGTACCT
>JAJPEW010000109.1 GCA_021166755.1 Hydrogenophaga sp.
GGTCTGCTGACGGGCTACTACGAACCCGTGCTGGCCGCCCGCCGCCTGCCCGATGCCACCTACCGGGTGCCGCTCTATGGCCTGCCGCGCGACTGGCGGCGCGGCCAGACCTGGTACAGCCGCAAGGAGATCGACACCCAGCAGGCTGCACAACGTGCGCTGGAGGGCAGGGTGATTGCCTGGCTGGCTGATCCGATCGATGCCCTGATCCTGCAGATCCAGGGTTCCGGGCGCCTGACCATCAGCGAACCCGATGGCCGCCAGCGCCAGGTGCGCCTGGCCTTTGCCGCGCACAACGGTCACACCTACCGCAGTCCGGTGCGCTGGCTGCTTGATCAGGGCGCGATCAGGGAAGGCCACTGGGCGGCGGTGCGTGCCTGGGCCCGTCAGTATCCCCACCTGGTCAACGAGATGGTGTGGAGCAACCCGCGCACCGTGTTCTTCCGTGAAGAGGCGCTGGGGGAATTTGACGCCCGCTTCGGCCCGCGCGGCGCGCAGGGCGTGCCGCTGACGCCCGGCCGCTCCATCGCAGTCGACCCGCAGAGCATTCCCTACGGCACGCCGGTCTGGTTGGCCACGCAAGGCCCCACGCTCAACCAGCAGCGGCTGGTGCTGGCCCAGGACACCGGTGGCGCCATCCTGGGCGCGGTGCGCGCCGATTACTTCACCGGCTGGGGTGGCTTCACCGACCCCGCCTACACCGTGGCCGCGGCGCTCAAACAGCCCTTGCAGCTGTGGGCGCTGTGGCCGAGGTGATTGATCGCACACATAGTGGAAATCCCGCGCAGTCGGGCGTTCGGCCATGACCTCTGCCACACCCCATCACCTGCCCACCCTGCTCGACAGCCTCGTCCCCCTCATCCGCGAGGCGGGCGACGCCGTCATGGCCATCTATGCCACCGACTTCGCCGTCACCGGCAAGGCCGACGCCTCCCCCGTCACTGAGGCCGACCGCCGGGCCGAGGACATCATCACCGCCGGTCTGGTGCGTTTGACCCCGGACATCCCGGTCGTGGGTGAAGAGGCCGAGGCCGAAGGCCGCGCGCCCACCGCGGTCGGCCAGCGCTTCTGGCTGGTCGATCCGCTGGACGGCACCAAGGAATTCATCAGCCGCAACGGTGAGTTCACCGTCAACATCGCCCTGATCGACCAGGGGCGTCCAGTGCTTGGGCTGGTGCTGGCGCCGGCGCTGGGCCAGTTGTATGGCGGTGGCCCGGGCCTGGGCAGTTGGGTGGAAGATGCCGACGGCCATCGTCAGGCCATCGCTTGCCGGGCGGAGCCGTCCGAGGGCCTGACCGTGGTGGGCAGCCGCTCGCACGGCGATGCAGCGGCACTCGACGCTTTCCTGCAGGGTCGGCGCGTGGCGCAGGTGCGCAGTGCCGGCTCATCGCTCAAGCTGTGCCTGCTGGCGGCCGGTCAGGCCGACGTGTACCCGCGCTTCGGTCGCACCATGGAATGGGACATCGCCGCCGGCCATGCGGTGCTGGCCGGGGCAGGAGGCGCCGTTCAGGTCATCGGCACCGGGCTGCCGCTGTCCTACGGCAAACCCGGCTGGGAGAACCCCCACTTCGTGGCGTGGGGGAATCCAGCGATGGCGTGACTGGCGTGGCGGCTCAGATGGCGTGCAGTTCGGTCTGTACCGGCCAGGGCAGCGGCTGTGTCTGGCCGTGCGCCTCAAACCGATGCACCAGCGCTATCGAGGTGCGGCCGATGCGCTGGGTGCACAGGCGGTAGCCGTCGCCGCCCAGGGGGGTCAGGCTGGCCGACGCCGGGTCGGCCACCTGCACCTGCCAGCCGCTGACCTGGGGCAGCGCCAGGCGCAGCTGCATGCACAGGCCGCGCCGCAGGTTGCTGAACACGACCAGGCGCTGTTCGGCCCGGTGCATGCCCCTGTCCAGGTCATCTGCAACCGTTTGCAACGGATGCTGGTTCGATTCCAGTTGGGCCACAGCGGGCACAAGAATACGAAAGTTGAGTTGGGCGCTGGCCTTGCTGCCGGGTTCGGCGCGGGCGGTGTCAGCCTGCACAGGGCCGGCCGACAGCAGGCCGGCAGCGACCAGCAGCAGGGCAGACAGCGCAGGAACACGGTTCATGTACCTTTTATCGGCCAGCCGCGGCCGAACTTGATGCCTGGCTGGATGCCCTGCGCAGGGCCAATGGTCGCTCTACTGGTCGCGCTGGACCGGCATCAGCAGCTGGGTCGTCTCGCGCAGGCGCACATCCACCCTGATCTGGCCGTCGTCCACCGTGGACCAGGGCAGCGGCAGGGTTTCGCTGCGCAGGGTGACGGTGCGCGGGCCGGCGGCAACGAAGGGGAAGCTGAAGCGCCCGAAGTCGTCGGTGCGAACGGCGTAGCGGTTGTCCAGGAAGATGGTGACGCCGGCCACACCGGTCTCGCTGGCCTCCTGGCTGCCGTTGCGGTTGTGGTCGAAGAAAACCACGCCTTCGATCCGGCCGCCGCCTTCCTGCGGCTTGCCGCCCAGCGGTGCGCTGCGGCTGCCGCCCTGGAGCTCATACCGCAACAGGGCATAGAAGCTGCGGTCCGACAGGGTGGCCACCTCGGGCAGTGGAGGTGCCAGCGGGTCGAGCGAGGGCTGGGCACGGCTGCGTCCGGTGTTGCGGTTGTAGTGCCCTTCCAGCGTCCAGCCCTGGCTGACGCGCCAGTTGGCCGACAGGTTGACGTTCTGACGGCTTTCGCCGTCGCTGCCATGCTCGGTCAGCAGGGTGCCGCGCAAGGTGGTGCGGCTGTTGACGGGGGCAACCACGGCCAGAGCGGCCGTGATGAAGTCCTCGGCGGGCTCGTTGCGCAATGGCACCGCGCTGTAGCGACCGGCCGACAGGCTGGTGCTCAGACTCCAGCCCAGGGGCACGTCCCAATCCTGGTCGTAGGTCAGCTGCTGGGTACGCTGCGCGTCGCTGGCACTGCCGTCGCTGAGTTCCAGCCGCAGGCTGCTGGTGCCCCAGCCGTTCTGCCAGCGCCAGTCGGCATAGCTGTTCCAGGCGTTGCTGCGGAAGCGCCGGAAGGTCAGACCCGCGCCCAGTGCGTGGTCGCGGTTGACACGCCATCGGGCGCTGCCGGTGGCATAGGCTCCATCGGCCCGCTCGCCGCTGAGGTTGCGCAGCCAGTCGATCGAGAAGTCGGTGACCAGCTGGCGGGTGCGCCAGTTGTTGCGGTAATAGATGCCGCTGAGGTCGTTGGCGATGGCCTGACCGGCCCAGCTGAGATCGCGCTCGAAGCGGTACAGCCCGTAGCCGTGGGTGCGCGGGCCTTCCATCAGCTCGCCCTCGAACCAGTAGCCCAACCGGTTGCTGTCGAGGTCGCTGCTGCGGGTACTGATCAGGCGGGCGTGGATGTGGTACCGGTCGACCTCGTGGCTGAAGCCCACCAGGGTGGAGTCGGCATCGACAAGGCGGTCCAGTCCGCTGGCGCCGATCACGCCCCGGGCGTTTTCATGAAGGGCCGCCACCATCCAGCCGGGGCGGCTGGGGTCTTTGCCGGGACGCAGCTGCCACTGGCCGCCCACCGTGCTCACGCGGCCGGGCTGGCGGACAAAGGCGTTGAGCGGCTGACCCGCCAGGCGGCCCGGGGTGCCGGTGCTGGCCTGCACCTGGCCGAAGTTGGCCAGGGACTCGACCTCGGCGCTGACGCCGCGCAGGGTCACCAGCGGCAGGAAGATCCGTGAGGGGGTACGCAGCACGTCGGGCGACGGGGCACCGATGACGCCGGCCTCCAGGTGGGCCAGACGGTCGGCGTCGAGCGGGATACCGCGCTGGCGCAGCGTGACACTGCCCAGCCCTTCACGCGGCGCGTAGTTGCCGTCCATCGAGAACGTG
This sequence comes from Hydrogenophaga sp., assembly GCA_021166755.1. GTDB lineage: Bacteria > Pseudomonadota > Gammaproteobacteria > Burkholderiales > Burkholderiaceae_C > Hydrogenophaga > Hydrogenophaga bisanensis. Next base: position 3,835 of record JAJPEW010000109.1, read on the forward strand.
CCGTGGTTGGGTGTCTCGATCAGACCGTACAGGGCCATGGAGGACTGCACGGTGCGGGTGGGGTCGAAGGGCAGGGTGCCCAGCCGGGTCTCGAAGCGCAGGTAGCGGGGCAGCCCGCTGGCGTCGTAGCTGAACTCGGTATCGGCGTCGTCATCGGACAGGGTCAGGCCCTCGATGACGCGATCCTCATAAGTCTGATCGGTTTGCGTGCCGGTGGCAGTGCCGATGCTGGTGCGACCGCCGCCGCCTGCCACAGCCCCCGGTGCCTGCGCCTGGGCGGCCAAGCTCAGCAGGGCCACCAGTGGCAACAGCACAGCCCTGGCAAAGCGGCCCGCCAAGGTCATGGGGCGCTGAACTGCAGATCCAGCGGCACGCGCTGGTTGCCCGACTCCAGCTGTCCGGTGACACGCAGGGGAAAGCGCGGATCCGGGGCGGGCAGACCGGCCGCGGCCACCGGGTTGAGCGAGATGCGGCGGGTCTCGTTGGGCAGGATGGGCAGGTCGGCGGGCGCCAGCTCGATCTTCTTGCCACTGGCATCGGTGCCGTCGACGACACCATCCAGCCGGCCATGGGCCAGTCCGTTGTTGCGCACATCGATGACGGCCAGCGGTTTGCCCTCCCGCAGAATCACGCCGCTGCCGGTCACCGACAGATCCGGCGAGGCGTCGCCCACCGAGGCGTAGACGATGACACCAATGCGCCCGCCCACCTGAGGCACAGGACCCTGCACCTGGGCGGCATCGCGTCCCTCGACCATGAGGGCAAAGCGGCATTCACCCGCAGGGGTGTTGGCTGGGGGGGTGATCTCGAAGCGGTATCGGTAACGGTTGCCGGGGTTGAGCGTCAGTTCTCGCCGCTCGATGGCCACCCAGGGTCGGCAACTGCCGGGCACCAGGGCGTCGGTGAAGCTCACCGCGTGCTCGGGGCTGAGTGTCCAGTCGTTGGTATAGAAGCGGTAGGCGCCCGGCTGCGTGCCCACGTGCTGGATCTCGACGATGAGGCGCGTGGGCTTGCCCGGTGTCAGCTTGGCCTCGAAGCGCGGCGGCGAGACGAAGGCGGAGAAGCCCTGCGCCACCGACGTGGCGGGCAGGCACATCAGGGCCATCAGGGCAGACAGGAGCAGGGCGCCCGGGGATCGTGTCGGCAGCAGACTCACGGGGTGTCAAACTCGAAGTGGAAATTCAGGCGGCGGATATTGCCCCGCCAGTCGGAGAGGGAGCGCAGCCGCATGACGAACTGGTCTTCCAGCGTGGCCGTGGTCAGGGTGCCCGAATACACCAGCGTCCGTTCCCCCGACTGGATACGGCCGGGCAGCAGGCGGCCCTCGGTGGTCCACTCGGCCTCGATGGCCGAGGTGTCGTCGCGGTCAAGCACCAGGTAGACCTGCCCAGGGCGGCCCACCCATTCGCGGGTCTCGATGCGCACGTTCACGCGCACCCAGGCTTCCATGCCCGAGTCACGCTCGCCGCGGACGAAGGGGCGCCACTGCATCTGCACATTGGCTGGCACGGTGTGGGTGAGCGAATCGTCTAGCCGATAGCTGCCCGCATGCGTGGCGCTGGCACCAGCCAGCAGGAGAGCGGCAAGCGCGGAGGCGCGCCCGATCATGGATTGCTCAGGGTGTAGGTCACCCGCCCGTTGTAGGTGCCCGCAGCCCGGATCGCCGAGTTGGCGTAGCGGAAGCTGTGGCAGTTCTCGATGTAGGTGTTGGCGGGTACCGTGGCCAGCGTCTGCGTGCCGGTGGTGAAAGTGCCCGCGCGGATGACGTTGGGGTTGGGGCTGCCGGCTGCCGAGACGGTCCAGCTGATTTCGCTGAACGGAATGGTGTCCCCGCTGGCGTTGGTCAGGACTGCTGGGGCGGTCACGCTGAGGATGGCGGTGGCCGGGGCACCGTTGTTGTTTCGCCGGTAAGAGGCACCGATCATGACCTGGTTGGCCGGGTCGGGGCAGGTGAGGTAGTTGTCACCGTACAGGCTGCGGGACTGGCTGCTGTTGCTGGTCATGGCCAGCGGGACGCCATTGCCCAGCTGGTTGGCCGGCACCGTCACCTCCACCCGGTTGATCGTGCCATTGCCACCATTGAGGGTGCCGTCGCCCACATGGAGAAACACCCGGCGTGATGCCGACGCGATCGACAGCGACCAGGCGTGCGCGTCCAGCGCCGGCAGCGCTGTGACCAGCGCTGCGGCGGAAAGGATCAATGCATGACGAAGTGCGAGCGGCACCTCAGATCAGGCCTCAGGGCATGGACGCGGTGTAGGTGACCCGGCCATTGTTGCTGTTGACACCGCCGTAGGCACCGGCCGCCGGAACGATGTTGTTCAGGTAGGAGAAGGTCCACTGCGCCTGACTGTCGGTGATCTTGCCGGCGGTGGTGGGCAGCACGGTGGAGCCGCTGAAGCTGGTGGCAGGGTGGGGCACGCCGCCGCCAGACACCGGTGCCGAGCTCACGCCGATGGAAGTCCAAGGAATGGAGTCGCCTGCGCCATTGGACAGGTCGCCGGTGTTGGACACCGCCAGGGTGATGGCACCGTTGTTGCCCAGCACGCGCACCGGCACGGCGCCACCGTTGGTCCGGCCGACGGGGTTGTTGTCGCCCAGCGTGGTGGTGGTGGGCAGGCTGAATTCAACGAGGTCCACGTTGTTGGCACCCGTCGAACCCACCTGCAGCAGCAGCACCTGCGGGATCACGACACGGAAATCCAGGCGCGCGGTGGCGGGGCTGCCGTTGATGACCAGATTGGATTCGGCTGACGCCAGCATCGGCGAGACCATGGCCAGCGCCAGTGCCGACTTGAGTACGAAAGCTTTTTTCACGACATTTCCTTCCAGAACCTAGGGGCGGACCGCATGAAAACTTCGGTAGGACATGCGGCCGACGAACGGTGGCGATGCTATGAAAACTTTTGGGGGAGGGCAAGCAGAAAACGAGAACGAAGTCACGAATAGTGGCTTTGTCGGCGACGATCAGGGCCGAAAGGTCAGAAATCGGCGACGAATGGCCTCCCCTTGCCTCAAGTTTCTGGTTGGTGTGCCGTGTGAGAACTTGGGTATGCGTTTGATGCAGGGTGCACATGGGTTGTGTCGCCAACCCTTTTGACCCATCGGGCATCGAGCGGCATCTCTATGATGGCAACCGGCTTCATCCTGATTTATCATGAAACGTCAAGATGAATCATGACAAGGGTGATGATGATGTTGGCTGTTCGCGAAAAATTTTCCTCCCAGGCTGCTCCGGAAGTGCTGGCGGCACTGCGCCAGATCGCTGAAAGCCAAGGTCGACAGTTTCAGGCGGTGCTCGACGATGCCCTGCGCGACTACATTGACCGGCAGCAGAAAGAACGCCCACGTCGTCATGTGATGACTGCGTTTGCGTCCAGCGTGGATGAGTTCGACAGTCTCTACCGCGAACTGGCCAAGTAAGTGGTGGCCCGCGATTTCCTCACCGTGGCCGACGTGCTCGGCATGCACACGGCGCTGATGCAGCGCTATGGCGGCGCCACTGGCGTGCGGGATCCTGGAGCTCTGGAGTCTGCGCTGTTCCGTCCGCAGACAGGCTACTACGATGACGTCGTGAACGAGGCGGCCGCCTTGATGGAAAGCCTGGCGATCAACCATCCGTTTGTGGACGGCAACAAGCGCATCGCCTTTGCGGCTGCCGACGTGTTTCTCCGCATCAACGGATGGCGGCTGAAACGTGCTCCGGCACAGATCTACGCGGAGATGATGCAGATGTTCGAATCGGGCACGTTTGATATCGCTCACCTCGATCCATGGCTGCGGTCTTTCGCCAGTCCGCCTGAGCGCGATTAACGATAGAACGGATGGCGAGATTCTCTGCCCTCACTGACGTTGGGCCAGATGCCCCAGCGGCAGCGCGCCGCCGGCCTTGACCTCGCCCAGCGAGAAGCTGGTGTGCAGGTCCTTGACGTTGGGCAGGTTAATGAGCACCTCGCGTGCAAAGCGGCTGAACTCGGTCAGGTCCGGGCAGACCACCTGCAGCTCGAAGGTGCCCGAGCCGCTGATGTAGTGGCAGGAGACGATCTCGGGGATCTTGCGGATGGCCGCTTCCATGTGGCGCAGCACATCGCCGCTGTTGCGCTCGGCGTCCAGCCGCACAAAGGCCAGCACCCCCAGGCCGATCTTCGCGCGATTGAGTTCGGCCCGGTAGCCGGTGATGTAGCCCGCTTCTTCCAGGGCCCGAACGCGGCGCCAGCAGGGCGCGGCCGACAGGCCGACCCGGCTGGCCAGTTCGGCGTTGGTCAGGCGGCCGTCGGATTGCAGTTCGTGCAGGATGGCCAGATCAAACTTGTCAAGTGTTTCCATGATGAGACTATTCTAGAAAGAATCTTTCTTCATCGTGGCAAATCAGGGCACGAAAAGCAAACACCTGTCGGCGGTGCGGCCATACACTGTGCGGCACACTGCACGGAGCCGAACCGGCTTCTTGTCGTCCACCGAAACCGCCCACAAGGTGGTCCCACCCCACGCAGGAGACAACACATGAACGCGCCGCTGCCCGAGCACATTCGCAAGGCCCTGGAAACCGTTACGCTGGACGACAAGTACGCGCTGGACCATGGTCGCGCCTTCATGAGCGGGGTCCAAGCCCTGGTCAAGCTGCCCATGCTGCAGCGCCAGCGCGACGCCCTGATCGGCAAGAACACCGGCGGCTTCATCAGCGGCTACCGCGGATCGCCGCTGGGGGGCTACGACCAGGCGCTGCAGAAGGCCCAGAAATACCTGGCCGCGCAGAACATCGTGTTCCAGCCCGGTGTGAACGAGGAACTGGCCGCCACCGCCATCTGGGGTACCCAGCAGCTGGGTTTTGCCCCGCCCGGCAGCAACAAGTTCGATGGCGTTTTCGGCATCTGGTACGGCAAGGGCCCTGGCGTGGACCGCTGCTCGGACGTCTTCAAGCACGCCAACATGGCCGGCACCACGCCCTGGGGCGGGGTGATCGCGGTGGCCGGTGACGACCACGTGGCCAAGAGCTCCACCGCCGCGCACCAGAGCGACCACATCTTCAAGGCCTGCGGCCTGCCGGTGTTCTTTCCGGCCACGGTGCAGGAGATCCTGGACCTGGGCATCCACGCCTTTGCCATGAGCCGCTTCAGCGGCGTGTGGACCGGCATGAAGACGATCCAGGAGATCGTCGAGTCCAGCGCCACCGCGATGATCGACCCCGAGCGGGTGGAGATCGTCATCCCCGAGTTCGAGATGCCGCCGGGCGGCGTGCACATCCGCTGGCCCGATGCGGCCCTGGACCAGGAAGCGCGCCTGTTCGACTACAAGTGGTATGCCGCCCTGGCCTACGTGCGCGCCAACCGCCTGAACCACAACGTGATTGCCGGCCCGAACGACCGCTTCGGCATCATCGCCAGCGGCAAGGCCTACAACGACATGCGCCAGGCGCTGATCGACCTGGGTCTGGACGATGCCACCTGCCGCCAGCTGGGCATCCGTGTGCACAAGGTGGCGGTGGTGTGGCCGCTGGAGGCGTCCATCACCCGCGAATTTGCCACCGGCCTGCGCGAGATCCTGGTGGTTGAGGAAAAGCGCCAGGTCATCGAATACCAGCTCAAGGAAGAGCTCTACAACTGGCGCCCCGATGTGCGCCCCAACGTGCTGGGCAAGTTCGACGAGGTCGAGGGCGACCACAGCGGTGGCGAGTGGAGCAAGCCCAACCCCAGCAGCAACGCGCTGCTGCGGGCCAACGCCGATCTGTCCCCCGCGCTGATCGCCCGGGCCATTGCCAAGCGCCTGAAGAAGCTGGGCCTGCCGCAGGACATCGAATCGCGCATCGACGCGCAGCTGGCGATCCTGGATGCCCAGGAAAGGTCCACCCAGACGCTGCTGCTGCAATCCTCGCCCGACGCCAACCGCCAGCCCTGGTTCTGCAGCGGCTGCCCTCATAACACCAGCACCAAGGTGCCCGAGGGCTCTCGCGCCATGGCCGGCATCGGCTGCCACTTCATGACCATCTGGATGGACCGCGCCACCGTGGGCTTCACCCAGATGGGCGGCGAGGGTGTGCCCTGGATGGGTCAGCAGCCTTTCAGCAACGATCAGCACATGTTCGCCAACCTGGGCGACGGCACCTACTTCCACAGCGGCATCCTGGCCATCCGCCAGAGCATCGCTGCCGGGGTGAACATCACCTACAAGATTCTGTACAACGACGCGGTGGCCATGACCGGTGGCCAGCAGGTGGGTGAGCGCCCCGAGGGCCACAGCGTGGTGCAGATTGCCCAGAGCATGCGCGCCGAGGGCGTGGTCAAGATCACCATCGTGACCGACGAGCCCGAGAAGTACGCGGGCGTGACCGGCATCCCGGCGGGCATCGCCATCCAGCACCGCGACACCCTGGATGCGGTGCAGCGCGAGTTCCGCGAGATCAAGGGCACCACGGTCATCATCTACGACCAGACCTGCGCCACCGAAAAGCGCCGCCGACGCAAGCGCGGCACCATGGCCGAGCCGGACCAGCGCGTGGTCATCAACGAGCTGGTGTGCGAGGGCTGCGGCGACTGCGGCGTGCAGAGCAACTGCCTGAGCGTCGAGCCGCTGGAGACCGAATTCGGCCGCAAGCGCCGCATCAACCAGAGTACCTGCAACAAGGACTTCTCCTGCGTCAAGGGCTTCTGCCCGAGCTTTGTCACCGTCAAGGGCGGGCAGCTGCGCAAGAAGGACAAGAAGGGTGCTGGCGTGGAGTGGAGCGGCGGTGCCGTACCGTCCCCGAAGCTGCCGGCACTGGGCGCCGACGCCTGGGGCATCGTGGTGGCCGGCGTGGGTGGCACGGGTGTGATCACCATCGGTCAGCTGCTGGGCATGGCCGCGCACATCGAAGGCAAGGGCATCGTCACGCAGGATGCGGCGGGCCTGGCGCAGAAGGGTGGAGCCACCTGGAGCCATGTGCTCATCGGTGCCAGCCAGGAACACATCCGCACCACGCGGGTGGGCACGGCCTCGGCCGACCTGGTGATCGGCTGCGACCCGATCGTGGCGGCCGGCAAGGAAACCCTCCAGCGCCTGCGCACCGGTCGCAGCCACGTGGCCCTGAACACCAGCGCCACCCCCACGGCAGCCTTCGTGAAGAACACCGAGTGGCAGAACCCGGCACAGTCCTGCGTGGACTCGCTGGTGCAGATCCTGGGCGATGCCGATGTGGGCCGCTTCGATGCCGAGGCCGCCGCCACCAAGCTGATGGGCGACTCCATTTACACCAACCCCATGATGCTGGGCTACGCTTGGCAAAAGGGCTGGGTGCCGCTGGGTCTGGAAGCCCTGATGCGAGCCATTGAGCTCAATGCGGTGCAGGTGGAGAAGAACAAGCAGGCCTTCGAATGGGGTCGCCGGGCGGCCCACGATCCCAAGGCCATGGCCGCCCTGCTCACGCAGGCCGCCGGCACCGCACAGGTGATCCAGTTCAAGCCGCGCGAGACGGTGGACAGCCTGCTGGCCCGCCGTGTGGAATTCCTGACTGGCTACCAGAATGCCGCTTATGCAGGCCAGTACGAGCTGTTTGTTCGCAAGGTGCAGCAGGCCGAGGCCAAGCTGGGCAAGACCGCCCTGACCGAGGCGGTGGCGCGCTACCTGTTCAAAGTGATGGCCTACAAAGACGAGTACGAGGTGGCGCGCCTGCACACCGATCCGTCCTTCCAGGCCAAGGTGGCCGAGCAGTTCGAGGGCAACTTCGAGCTGCGCCTGCACCTGGCGCCGCCCCTGTTCGCGAAGAAGAACGAGAAGGGCGAGCTGATCAAGCAGCAGTACGGCCCCTGGATGCTCAAGGCCATGGGCGTGCTGGCCAAGCTCAAGGGACTGCGCGGCACGGCACTGGACATCTTCGGCCGCACCGAGGAGCGCCGGATGGAGCGTGCACTGATCGCCCAGTACCGCGAGGACATCGAGCGGATCCTGGCCGGCCTGAACGCCGACAACCATGCGCTGGCGCTGGAGATCGCCCGTCTGCCCGAGCAGATCCGTGGCTTCGGCCATGTGAAAGAGCGCCACTTCAAGGCCGCCCAGTCGCGCCGCGAGCAGCTGCTGGCCCAGTGGCCCCACCCGGTGGCCGCAGCCGAGCAGCGCGCAGCCTGAGATCGCGGCCGCCAGCGCGGCCGTCTTCAGGAAAAAGCGGCAGGAACCTCAGTTCGCCCGTGTCACCGGTGCGGCATACAATGCCCGTTTGGGCCGAAATGCCCCCGGTGACCGGCGACAGGCGGGTCGCCGGGTTTCGGCTGTCTGTCACAACCGTCGTTTCCGGAGACCTCTGACGTGTTCATTTCCAACGCTTACGCCCAGGCTGCCGCTGGTGGCGATACCCAGAACACCCTGATCAGCATGATCCCGCTGGTGCTGATGTTCGTGGTGCTGTATTTCGTGATGATCCGGCCCCAGATGAAGCGCCAGAAGGAGCACAAGGCCATGATCGAGGCCCTGGCCAAGGGCGACGAGGTGGTGACCGCCGGTGGTTTCCTGGGCAAGGTGTCCAAGATCGGTGAGGTCTACATCGGTGTGGAACTTGCCAACGGCGTGGAAGTCCAGATGCAACGCACTGCCGTGGTCCAGGTGTTGCCCAAGGGAACTGTTAAATAACTCCCCCCTGCGCCGCTGCGCGGCTTCCCCCCTCTCTGGCGCCTTCGGCTTGGAGGGGGGACGGCACCAGTGGCCCGGCGGAGCCGGTTCCACGGTGCCCCTGACCGGTTCCGGCGCTGCTTCGATTCGATTTTTTGCCTACCGTAGGCTCGCTTATGAACCGTTATCCGCTGTGGAAGAACGCCATCATCGTGGTGGTTTTCCTGATCGGCCTGATCTATTCGCTGCCGAACCTGTTCGGTGAGTCGCCTGCGGTGCAGGTGTCTTCGGGCAAGGCCACGGTCAAGGTGGATACCGATACCCTGGCCAAGGTGGAGTCGGCACTGGCGGCCGAGAGCCTCAAGCCGTCGCTGGTGCAGTTCGACGGCAACTCGGTCAAGGCCCGGTTCGAGACGACCGACGACCAGATCAGGGCGCGCGATGTGCTCGAGCGCACCTTCAACCCCGATCCGGCGGCTCCGACCCATGTGGTGGCCCTGAACCTGCTGCCCCGCACGCCCGCCTGGTTGGCCAGCATGGGCGCCGCGCCCATGTACCTGGGTCTGGACCTTCGCGGTGGCGTGCACTTCCTGCTGGAAGTGGACATGGCCGCCGCCCTGCAGCGCCGGGCCGACGTGCTGGCCACCGACCTGCGCACCAGCCTGCGCGAAAAAGGCATCCGCCATGGCGGCATCAGCCGCAGCGGCCAGTCCATCGAGGTCCGCACCGGCGACGCCTCGACCTTCGAGGCCGTGCGCAACGCGGTGCTCGACCAGTTCCAGGACCTTCAGGTGGCCGAGAACGCCGACCCCGCCAGCGGACGCCTGGTGGTGAGCATCCGGCCCGAATCGGCCCGGGCCGTGCAGGACCAGGCCCTCAAGCAGAACATCACCACCCTGCACAACCGGATCAACGAGCTCGGCGTGGCAGAGCCGGTCATCCAGCAGCAGGGTGCCAACCGCATCGTGGTGCAGCTGCCGGGCGTGCAGGACACGGCCAAGGCCAAGGACATCCTGGGCCGCACCGCCACGCTGGAGGTGCGCCTGGTGGACGAAAGCGCCGAGGGCAAGGCCGCCGAGCGTGGCAACGGTCCTGTGCCGTTTGGCGCCGAGCGCTATCTGGAACGCAGTGGTCAGGCGGTCATCGTCAAGCGGGAAGTCCTGCTGACCGGCGAGAACCTCACCGATGCCCAGGCC
>JAJPEW010000267.1 GCA_021166755.1 Hydrogenophaga sp.
GCGATGGACCTACATCGATCCCCACACCGTCTTCAATCCCTTCATCGGCTTTCAGACCGTGCTGATTGCATTGATTGGTGGTGCCATGACCCTGTGGGGCCCGCTGATCGCCGCGATCGTCTTCAGTGTGCTGGCCGAGACACTGCGCCTGCAGGTGCCGCAGCTGTACATGATGTCGCTGGGGGTGCTGCTCATCCTGTCGGTGTTGTACCTGCCGGGCGGGCTGGCCTCGCTGCGCGGGCAGACCTTCCGGGACTGGGGACAGGCCAGCCGGCAATGGTGGCGCGAACTGCGGGAGGATCTCGGTGGTGAGACAGCGCGCCGAAAGGCTGCGCAGAAGAAGCAACGGGAGCGTGCGAATGTCTTCTGACGCTCACGTGAAGCCCTTGCTCGATGCCCGTGAAGTCACGGTGCGCTTCGGTGGCCTGACCGCGGTGGACCACGTGGATGCCGTCTTCATGCCGGGTGAACTGGTCGGCATCATCGGCCCCAACGGCGCGGGCAAGACCACCTTCTTCAACGCCATTTCGGGCGTGATCCGGCCGACCAGCGGGCAACTGCTGCTCGAAGGCCGTGACCTGAGCGGCCAGGCGCCGCACCGCTTTGCCGCCCGTGGGCTGGCACGCACCTTCCAGACGCCGCGTGTCTTCGGCGACATGCCGGTGCGCGAGAACATTGCGTTCGGCCTGAAGTTCGCCGGCCGCCGGCCGAAGCGCTTCTGGTGGTGGGGCGAAGAGGCGGCCGTGCCCTGGGCGCTGCGCACGCCCGAGAGCATTCTGGCGCTGATCGGTCTGTCGGATCAGGCCGACCTGCCGGCCGCCGCCATCACGCCTTCGCAGCAGCGTTTGCTGGAAATCGGCATGGCGCTGGCCACGCGCCCGCGCCTGCTGCTGCTCGATGAGGTGGCCGCCGGCCTGACCGAGGCCGAGGTGGAGGCCATGGCCCAGCTGATCCGCCGTCTGCGCGATGAGCTGGACCTGACCGTGGTCTGGATCGAGCACGCAGTGACCACGCTGCTGAGGCACGTGGAGCGGGTGATCGTGCTGCACCAGGGGCGCAAGATTGCCGACGACACCCCGGCCGCCGTGGTGCGCAACCCCGAGGTGATCGAGGCCTATCTGGGTGACGAAATGAGCGAGGAGGCCAACGCATGATGTGGTACCGCGATACCCCGTTTGTGCTGGGTGGCACGCCGCAGGCGCACCTGAAGGTGCAGGGCCTGAGCGCCGGTTACGGCGCCTTCCTGGTGCTGCGTGACCTGAGTCTGGAGGTCAGGCCTGGTCTGACCGTGGTGCTGGGCCCCAACGGTGCGGGCAAGACCACACTGCTCAAGGCGCTCAACGGCCTGATCCGCCGCCAGGGCGTGGTCACGCTCGATGGCGAGGACCTGCCCGAGAAAACCGACCGCATCGTCAAGGCCGGTGTGGCCCTGGTGGCCGAAGGCCGTCAGCTGTTTCCGCAGATGACGGTGCTGGAGAACCTCGAACTGGGCGGCTGGCTGTGCCCCAAGGCCGAGCGCGCGCGCCGCCTGGAGCAGGCGTTTGTTGACTTCCCCAAGCTGCGCGACCGTGCCCAGCAGTTGGCCGGCACCATGAGCGGTGGCGAGCAGCAGATGGTGGCCGTGGCGCGCGCCATGATGAGCGCGCCCCGCCTGCTGATGCTGGACGAGCCTTCACTGGGTCTGGCGCCCCGCATGGTCGATGAACTGCTCGGCATTGCCCGCCGGATCGCCGACAGCGGCACCACCGTGCTCATGGTCGAGCAAAACGTCAAGAAAGCCCTGGCGGTGGCCGACCGTGGCTACGTGCTCGAACGCGGCGCACTGGTGGCCAGCGGGCCGGCGAAGCTGCTCGCACGCTCCACCGTGGTGCGCGAGGCCTACCTGGGCGCTGCCACCGCACCGTCGACCCCCGCATCCCCCACCGCCGCGCGCGCGACCGCCGCGGTCTGACCCACTTTCAAGGAAACACAGGAGAGAAACCATGTCCGATCTGTCCATGCTCATCAATGGCCTGAAGGTGTCGGCCGAACACGGCGCCAGCTTCGAGCGCCGCAATCCGCTCGATGGCAGTGTGGCCACGCGCGCCCCGGCCGCCTCGCCGGCCGATGCGGTAATGGCGGTGGAGGCCGCAGCCGAAGCCTTCAAGACCTGGAGCGAGACCGGCCCGTCCGAGCGCCGGACCCTGTTGCTCAAGGCCGCCGACGCGCTGGAGGCCAAGACGCCCCAGTTCATCGAGGCCGTGGCGGCGGAGACCGGCGCCACCGCGATGTGGGCCGGCTTCAATGCCCACCTGGCAGCGGGCATGCTGCGCGAGGCCGCCGCCCTGACCACCCAGGTGGCCGGCGAGGTGATCCCCTCGGACGTGCCCGGCAGTCTGGCCATGGGCGTGCGCCAGCCAGCCGGTGTGGTGCTGGGCATCGCGCCGTGGAACGCCCCCATCATCCTTGGTGTGCGCGCGATTGCCACGCCGCTGGCCTGTGGCAACACCGTGATCTTCAAGGGCAGCGAGAACTGCCCGCGTACCCATGGCCTGATCATCGAGGCGCTGCAGGACGCGGGCTTCCCGCCCGGCGTGGTGAACTACGTGACCAATGCCCCGGCAGATGCCGGCGCCGTGGTCGAGGCCATGGTGGCGCACCCGGCGGTACGGCGGGTGAACTTCACCGGCTCGACCAAGGTGGGCAAGATCATCGCCGCCACCTGCGCGAAGTACCTTAAGCCGGTGGTGCTGGAGCTGGGTGGCAAGGCGCCGCTGGTGGTGCTGGATGACGCCGATCTGGACGATGCGGTCAACGGTGCTGCCTTCGGCTGCTTCGCCAACAGCGGCCAGATCTGCATGAGCACCGAGCGCATCATCGTCGACCAGAAGGTGGCCGACGAATTCGTGAAGAAATTCGGCGAGAAGGCCAGGGCGCTGCCGCTGGGTGACCCCCGCAAGCCCGATCCCGTGGTGCTGGGTTCGGTCATCGGCATGAGCACGGTCCATCACTGCAACGCCCTGATCGACGACGCGCTGGCCAAGGGCGCCAAGCTGGTCTGTGGTGGCAAGGTCGAGACCACCCTGATGCCTGCCACGGTCCTGGACGATGTCACACCCGAGATGCGCATCTACCACGAAGAGACCTTCGGGCCGGTCAAGTGCATCGTGCGCGTGAAGGACACGCAGGAGGCGATTGCCTGCGCCAACGACAACGAATACGGCCTGTCCGCCGCGGTGTTCGGCCGTGACATCGCACGGGCTTTCAACGTGGCCCGCAAGATCGACAGTGGCATCTGCCATGTCAACGGACCGACGGTGCACGACGAGGCCCAGATGCCCTTCGGCGGGGTCAAGGGCAGCGGCATCGGCCGCTTCGGTGGCAAGGCCGGCATCGCCGAGTTCACCGACCTGCGATGGATCACGGTGCAGACCACGCCGCGCCACTACCCCTTCTGATGCGCGAGAGGGGCCGGAGGTGAGAAAATCGCGGCATGAACGCGACTTCCACCTCAGAACTGATGAACACCCTGGGCAGCCAGGCCAAGGCCGCGTCGGCGCTCATGGCCAAGGCCGGCGCCGCGACCAAGGTCAAGGCGCTGCGCGAGCTGGCCCGCCTGCTGCGCGAGAACGTGGCGCCGCTGCAGGTGGAGAACGCCAAGGACCTGGAGCGCGCCCGTGCCGCCGGTCTGGCCGAGCCGATGGTGGACCGGCTCAAGCTCACGCCCAAGGTGCTGGAGACCTGTGCCGAAGGCTGCGAGCAGCTGGCCGCGATGCCCGACATCATCGGCGAGATCATGGGCATGAAGCAGCAGCCCAGCGGCATCCGCGTGGGCCAGATGCGGGTGCCGATCGGCGTGTTCGGCATGATCTACGAAAGCCGCCCGAACGTGACCATCGAGGCTGCCAGCCTGTCGATCAAGAGCGGCAACGCCTGCATCCTGCGCGGCGGTTCCGAGGCGATCGATTCCAACCGCGCGCTGGCCGCGCTGGTGCAGCAGGCCCTGGTGGCCGCGGGCCTGCCGGCCGACGCGGTGCAACTGGTGCCCACCACCGACCGCGCCGCCGTGGGCCAGCTGATTGCCATGCCGCAGTATGTGGACGTGATCATCCCGCGCGGTGGCAAGGGACTGATCGAGCGCATCAGCGCCGAGGCCAAGGTGCCGGTCATCAAGCACCTGGACGGCAACTGCCACACCTATGTGGACGACCCCTGCGACATCGCCATGGCGGTGAAGGTGGCCGACAACGCCAAGACGCAGAAGTACAGCCCCTGCAACGCCACCGAAAGCCTGCTGGTGGCGCGTGGCGTCGCGTCCGAGTTTCTGCCGAAGATCGGTGCCGTCTACGCGGCCAAGGGCGTGGAGATGCGTGGCTGCCCGGAGGCTCTGGCCATTCTGGCAGACGTGCCCGGTGCGAGCACGCGGCCCGCGACCGAGCAGGACTGGGCGGAGGAATACCTCGCGCCGGTGGTCAGCGTGAAGATCGTGGATGGTGTGGACGAGGCGATCGCCCACATCAACCGCTATTCCAGCCACCACACCGAGGCCATCCTCACCACCGACCATATCCATGCCCAGCGCTTTCTGCGCGAGGTCGATTCGGCCAGCGTGATGGTGAATGCGAGCACCCGCTTCGCCGATGGCTTCGAGTACGGACTGGGCGCTGAAATCGGTATCAGTACCGACAAGTTTCATGCCCGCGGCCCGGTGGGTGTCGAGGGACTGACCTCGCTGAAATACGTGGTGCTGGGCGAAGGCGAAATCCGCACCTGAGCGGGACTTGCAAGTCCGGGGTTCGGCCCCACATCCGACCTTTGCGGG
>JAJPEW010000131.1 GCA_021166755.1 Hydrogenophaga sp.
TGCGTCAGGCCAGGCCGCAGGCCCGATTGCTGGAACTCGTGCATCGCCTCGACCGCGAAACCAGTGGCGTGCTGCTGATCGCCAAGAAACGCAGCGCACTCAAGGCCTTGCAGGACCAGTTCCGCGAACGCGAAACCGGAAAAACCTATCTCGCCCTCGTCAAAGGTGCCTGGCCGCAGCGACTGAAGGTGCTGGACCAGCCACTGCACAAATACCTGTTGCCTGACGGAGAGCGACGTGTGAAGGTCGTTTCGCGCGATGATCCGGATGGCATGCGATCCATTTCCCTGGTGCGGGTGGTCCGTCATCTGCCGCCAGCGCCGGAATTGGCGCTGTCCTCTCCGCAGGGCTTCAGCCTGCTGGAAGTCACGATCAAGACCGGGCGTACCCATCAGATACGTGTTCATCTCGCGCATGCAGGTCATCCGATTGTGGGTGACGATAAATACGGCGATTTCGAACTCAATCGCCAAATGGACCGACGGGGACTCAAGCGCATGTTTCTGCATGCCTGGCGCCTCAAATTTGTGCATCCGGTGACGGGTGAGGCAGTGGAATTGCAGGCCCAATTGCCTCCGGATCTTGAGGCCTTCCTGCATTGAATGAATTTGGTATTAGAATTGGCCCCGCATCGTTGGGATGCGGATTCCGATCAATACAATTTCTTTCAAACACAAGACACAAGGATCGACAATGGCAACCTATTCCGAATTGATGGCGCAGGCGCAGGCACTCATGGCGCAGGCCGAACAAGCGCGCAAGGATGAACTGGCGTCCGTGATTGCCGACATCAAGGCAAAGATGAAGCAATACGGCATCACGGTGTCTGACCTGGGTGGTGCCAGTGCCGCTGGGCGCAAGGCGGCCAAGAGCAAATCGGCGGCACCCGCCAAATACCGTGGTCCGAATGGTGAGCTCTGGGCAGGTGGCCCCGGTCGCAAGCCGGAATGGGTTCGCGCCGTTCTGGCTGCAGGCAAGAGCATCGAAGACTTCCGGATCTGAACCCGGTCGCACCTGCGGCGTGATGGTTTCGGGGGCGCTTGTGCGCCCCTTTCTGTTTTCTGTGGCGTGCCCGAGTCTGTCAGTCCTGTCATTCCGGGCATTCGATCAGGCGATTCGTCGCGACGGATAATCGGTGTCCTTCAAATTCACCGCTGCCCATGCGACCCCGACAGTTCGATCTCATTGCCTTCGACTGGGATGGCACCCTGTTCGACTCCACGGCCATCATCGTCCGTTGCATCCAGGCGGCGGTGGCCGATGTGGGCGGGCGTGTGCCCGATGACCGGTCAGCCAGCTATGTGATTGGCATGGGCCTGATGCAGGCACTGGCGCATGCCGCGCCCGATGTCCCGCCGGAACGGTATCCGCTGTTGGGTGAGCGCTACCGCCACCACTATCTGGCCCACCAGCATGACATCAGTCTGTTTGATGGGGTTCTGCCCATGCTGCACATGCTGCGGGAGCGGCACCACTGGTTGACGGTGGCCACGGGCAAAAGCCGGCGCGGACTCGATGAGGCCCTACGCAGCACCGAGTTGCATGGCGTTTTCGATGGCTCCCGAACGGCCGACGAGACCGCTGGCAAGCCTGACCCCAGAATGCTGCTGGAACTGATGCGGGAGTTTGGTGTCGAGGCCGATCGGGTTCTGATGATCGGTGACACCACCCACGACCTCCAGATGGCGGTCAATGCCGGCTGTGCCAGTGTCGGCGTGAGCTATGGTGCTCACGAGCCCGATGGGTTCGATGCCCTGTCGCCCCGCTACGTGGCGCATTCCGTTCAGGCGCTTCATGACTGGCTGCAAGCCCATGCCTGATCAGCAGGACGTTAACGATGGCATGTTGCATCCCCTGTGCAACAGCCGCGACCTGGTCGACAGCGGTCTTGCCGCGTCCTTCGATGTGATCTATGCCGGACAGACCTGCCGCGCCTTCGCCATCCGGTTCCGCGGACAGGTCCATGCCTACCTCAACCGCTGTACGCACGTGGCAATGGAAATGGACTGGCGACCGGACCACTTCTTTGACGATACCGGTCAGTGGCTGCTGTGCGCCACCCATGGAGCGCACTACGACCCGGCGACCGGCGCCTGCCGGGGAGGTCCCTGCAAGGGCGGCCTGATCCGCATCGATGTGGTCGAGCGGGACGGGGTCGTTCACTGGCGTTCACAATACCACCTGAAACCAGCTCTTTTCTGAGCTGGGTCTCCACCTGCTGTCATGACCGAAGAGAATACCGCCCATCCCGTCCCCCCTCTGACCCAGCCGCCGGCTTCCGTTGCCGCATCCGGCTGGGAAAGGGCGACCATCGAGAAACTCCTGATGGCCAGTCTGCGCGAGCAGCAGGCGGCCAGGCGCTGGCGCTGGTTCGGTCGCCTGTTCTGGCTGGCGCTGATCGGCGGCGCTGTCTGGCTCGCGCTTCAGTCGGGCCAGGTCACGCACCAGACTGCCTCGCCCCACACAGCGGTGGTGGAAATCAGCGGCGAAATCGCCGCCGAGTCCGAGGCCAGCGCCGAGAACGTGGTGTCTGCCGTTCGTCAGGCCTTTGAGGACAATGGTGCCCAGGCGGTGGTGCTGTTGATCAATTCGCCGGGTGGCAGCCCGGTGCAGGCCGGCATCATCAACGACGAGATCCATCGCCTCAAGGCGATGCACGGCAAGAAGGTCTATGCCGTCGTGGAAGAAACCTGCGCGTCGGCTGCGTACTACATCGCGGCGGCGGCCGACAACATCTATGTCGACAAAGCCAGTCTGGTGGGCAGCATTGGTGTGCTCATGGACGGTTTTGGCTTCACCGGACTGATGGACAAGCTGGGCATCGAGCGCAGACTGATGACGGCGGGTGAAAACAAGGCGATGCTCGACCCGTTCAGCCCGCAGGACGAGAGCCAGAAGGCGTACATCCAGTCCATGCTGGCGGAAATTCACCAGCAGTTCATCGAAGTCGTCCGCAAGGGCCGGGGGGATCGGCTGGAGAGCAACCCCGACATTTTCTCTGGCCTTGTCTGGAGTGGCCAGCAGGCGGTGGCCCTTGGTCTGGCCGACGGTCTGGGCAACCTGGACTACGTGGCGCGCGAGGTCGTGCAGGCCGAAGACATCGTCGACTACACCCAGCGTGAACCGGTGGGCCTTCGACTGGCCAAACAGTTCGGCATGAGCATCGGCCAGGGTATCTGGCAGGCGGCTTCCGCCGCCGGTGTGAAGCTGCGCTGACCTGATCCGCTTGAACTTGCCTACCAATCACGGAGGATTTGCTTGATCACCAAAGCCGTTTTTCCCGTTGGCGGACTCGGTACCCGCTTCCTGCCTGCCACCAAGGCCATTCCCAAAGAGATGCTGCCGGTGGTGGACAAGCCCTTGATCCAGTACGCGGTGGAGGAGGCTTATGCCGCCGGCGTCAGGGAAATGATCTTCGTCACCGGTCGCCACAAGCGCGCCATCGAGGACCACTTCGACACGGCCTACGAACTGGAGGCCGAACTGGAGCAGGCGAACAAGAAAGCACTGCTGGACCTGGTTCATTCGATCAAACCCGACGACATGGACTGCGTGTACGTGCGTCAGCCGAGGGCTCTGGGACTGGGGCATGCCGTGCTGTGCGCCGAGCGATTGGTCGGCGACGAACCGTTTGCCGTGCTGCTGGCCGATGACCTGATGCTCGGTCGCGACCAGGCCTCAGGGGGCCCCACCGTGCTCCAGCAGATGGTCCGTGCCTATGAGCAGCACCAAGGCACCATCCTGGCGGTGCAAGACGTCCCGCGCGCAGAGACCCGTCGCTACGGGGTGGTGGATGTCCGCGGGGTCAATGAACCGGTGGCCGAGGTGTTCGGCATGGTGGAGAAACCGGTTCCCGAAGTGGCGCCGTCCACGCTGGCCGTGGCCGGGCGCTACATCCTCACCCCTGCCGTGTTTGAAAGCATTCGCCGCCAGCCCAGAGGCGCTGGCGGTGAAATCCAGCTGACAGATGGCATTGCCGCCCTCATCGGAACCGAGAAAGTGTTTGCCTACCGCTATGACGGCCGGCGATACGACTGCGGCAGCAAGCAGGGTTTTCTGGAGGCCACCATCGATCTGGCGCTGGCCAACCCGGAGCTCAGTGCCAGCGTGCGAGAGCACATGGTGCGCGCACTGGGCTGACGAGAGGCCCTGACCGGCTGGCGCTAGGCGCCCAGCAGGAAGATGCCTGGCATATCCAGCGGCATCTGTGACGCCCAGCCCTGCTGACGCCACTGACTGACGGTCCCGCTGCGCAGGGCTTCCTCAGGCAGGGTGAGGCCGCAGGCCAGTGCCAGACGCGTGCCAGGTTGCAGGCTCTGCAGCAGGGTCTGCAGCAGGGGCGCATTTCGGTAGGGGGTCTCGATCAGGATCTGTGTCTGGCCGGTGCGCAAGGCCAACTGTTCCAGTTCCTTCAGGCGGCGCGTGCGTCCGGCCGGATCGCTGGGAATGTAGCCCACGAACGCGAAGTTCTGGCCGTTCAGGCCGCTGGCGGCCAGCGCCAGCATGAGGGATACGGGGCCGGGCAGGGCCCTGACCACGATGCCATGGGCATGGGCTGCCCGGACCACCGAGCTGCCAGGGTCGGCAATCGCCGGCATGCCGGCCTCGCTGACCAGGGCCATGTCGTGACCCTGCAGGGCAGGTTCGATCAGCGGCCTGATCTCGGCCGTGGAGCTATCGCCGGGGCGGTGATCTCCCTGCTTGTGGATGCTTCGGGGCAGTTCCACGATGGATTGTGCCTGCAGTGGGGCCACCAGCGGGTGCGTGAGCGCCACACGTTTGAGAAAGGCGCGGGTGGATTTGGCGTTCTCCGTGATCCAGTGGGTGATGCCAGATGCCCTGTGCAGGGTGGCTTCGGGCAGCACACCGGTCAGTGGCGCAGCCTCTTGGCCCTGCTGGAGGCAACCGAAATCCAGTGGGGTGGGGATCAGGTACAGCGTGCCTGCCATGTCCGAAATCTCAGAGCAAGGGGATGCCCGCCGCGCGGATCATCCGGCAGGTGCGGATCAGCGGCAGGCCCACCAGGGCGGTGGGGTCGTCGTTGTCAATCCGTTCGAGCAGCGCAATGCCCAGTCCTTCGCTGCGGGCGCTACCGGCGCAGTCGTAAGGTTCCTCGGCCCGCAGGTAGCGTTCGATCTCCTCGTCGGTCAGGTGCCGGAAGGTGACCTCGACCGGCGCCAGATCGACCTGCTCAAAGCCGGTGTACCGGCAAACCACGGCCAGGGCGGTCTGGAACACGACGGTTTGCCCGCTCATGGCCTTCAGTTGGGCCACCGCCCGCTCATGGGTGCCTGGCTTTCCAAGGGGTTGGCCGTGCAGGTCGGCGACCTGATCGCTGCCGATGACCACGGCATCGGGGTGGCGATCCGCGACGTCGCGGGCCTTGGCCAGGGCCAGCCTGCGCGCCAGCGCCACCGGCGCTTCGCCAGGCTGCGGGGTTTCATCGACGCGAGGTGCGTCGGTTTCGAAAGCAATGCGCAGCCGTTCCAGAAGCTCACGACGGTACTTGGAGGTGGAGCCCAGAATCAGGCGGCGTGCAGAGGAAGGGTTCGTCATTTCGCTATTGTCGGCTCATTCTTTTAAACTCCCATTGATGAGCAAAAGCGCTGCCAAACAGAACTGGAATCCGGATCGCCTCGACATCATGGCCATGGCCCAGGCCGGTGGATCCCTAGCGTCGGAAGACCCTGTCTCCGCCTATGAACGGCTGGGTGCCGAAGTCTTCGCGCCTGATGGACAGGCCTTGCCGTCGCAGGTCTCGTGGTCGGCGCGCGCGGAGCTTCGTCAGGGCAGTGGTGTGCAGGTCGATCCCTGGTTGCACCTTCAGGCGACCGTCACGATTCCCCTGTGCTGCCAGCGGTGTCTCCAGCCCGCAGATGTGCGCCTGGAAGTGGATCGCTGGTTCCGCTTCGTCGCGGACGAGGCGACCGCAGAGGCCCAGGACGACGAATGCGAGGAGGACGTGCTGGCGCTGGAGCCCAGACCCCGCTTGCGGGACTTGATCGAGGACGAGTTGCTGATGGTCATTCCCCTGGTGCCGATGCACGAAGCCTGTCCTCAGACACCGCCTCAGCTGTTGCAGGCCAGCACCGAAGCCGAACTTCCTGACGAGCGGCCCCATCCGTTTGCCGCCCTGACCGGGCTCAAGCGCGGATCCGACTGACGGTGATGTGCGAGTCGCCTCACTTCAGGCTATAATGCTTGGCTTTGCGCTGGCATGCATATCACGGAATGTGTAAGGTACGTGGCGCACCCCCTCAGACCCATACCGATCCCCGGATCCCAAGGAGCCCAACATGGCCGTCCAGCAAAACAAGAAGTCGCCTTCCAAGCGCGGCATGCACCGTTCGCACAACGCCCTGACCGTGCCCGGCATCGCCGTCGAGCCGACCACTGGCGAAACCCACCTGCGTCACCACATCAGCCCCAACGGTTTCTACCGTGGCCGTCAGGTGCTCAAGAACAAGTCAGAAGCCTGATGTGAGGGCTCGCTGCAGGCAGGATCGCGATACCGCGAGCCGGTCGCAGGAGTCCGCACAGGCGCCGGCCCGCATGTCTCATGCGGGCTTTTTTGTTTCTGGTGGCCTGTGGGCTGCCGAATCCAGGTTCTCAGAATGATCACCATTGCTGTGGATTGCATGGGGGGAGACGTCGGCCCGGCGTCCACCTTGCCGGCGTGTGCGGCCTTTCTGGACAGTCATCCGGAGGTCCGGTTGCTGCTGGTTGGCCGACCGGAGGCCATGAGTGTCTGGCCCAGTGTGCTGCAGCACCCCCGCTGTCAGGTGGTGCCGGCGACCGAGGTGGTCGCGATGGACGATCCGGTCGAGGTGGCGCTGCGCAAGAAGAAGGATTCTTCGATGCGGGTGGCCATCACCCAGGTCAAGGACGGTGCTGCTCAGGCGGTCGTGTCCGCTGGCAACACCGGTGCGCTCATGGCCATCGCGCGCTACGTGCTCAAGACGCTGGACGGTATTGATCGTCCGGCGATCGCCACCCAGATGCCCAATGCCCGGGGTGGGGCCACGACCGTGCTGGACCTGGGGGCAAACGTCGACTGCTCGCCAGAGCATCTGCTGCAATTTGCCGTCATGGGGTCGGCACTCGTGCAGGCCGTCAGCGGTCGTGCATCCCCGTCGGTGGGCCTGCTCAACGTGGGCGAAGAGGTCATCAAGGGCAGCGAGGTCATCAAGCAGGCGGGTGTCCTGCTGCGCAGGGCGGCCGAGGCCGGCGACCTCAACTTCCACGGCAACGTCGAAGGTGATGACATCTTCAAGGGCACCACCGACATCGTGGTGTGCGACGGCTTTGTCGGCAATGTGGCGCTCAAGGCCAGCGAAGGCCTGGCTTCCATGATCGGTGCATTCATCAAGGAAGAGTTCTCGCGCAGCATCTTCACCAAAATGGGTGCCTTGTTTGCCTATCCGGTGTTATCCGCCTTCAAAAAGCGGGTCGACCATCGCCGCTACAACGGCGGTGCCTTGCTGGGGTTGCGCGGTCTGGTGTTCAAGAGCCATGGATCGGCCGATGCGTTCGCGTTTGAGCATGCCCTGGCGCGGGCGTATGATGCAGCCCGCAACCACCTGCTGGAGAGCGTGAGGGATCGCATCGCTCACGCGGCGCCGCTGATGTCCGCGGCGCTGCAAGCCCAAGACGCTGGTACCGCCACCTCTGCCTGACCGAATCCGATACCTACCGAATGTCCCGCTACGCCCGCATCACCGGAACCGGCAGCTGTCTGCCGCCGCGCCAGCTGTCCAATGCCGACATGGTCGAGCTGTTGGCACAACGCCAGATCGAGACCAGTGACGAGTGGATCGTTGAGCGGACCGGCATCCGTTCGCGGCATTTCGTGGACGATGGTGTGTTCGCCAGCGATCTCGGGGTGCAGGCGGCGCGTCAGGCACTCAAGGCTGCTGGCGTGGACGCGGCCGACATCGATCTCATCATTGTGGCGACGTCGACCCCGGACATGGTCTTTCCGTCCACGGCAGCCATCATCCAGCACAAGCTGGGAGTGGCCGGCTGTCCGGTGTTCGATGTGCAGGCGGTCTGCAGCGGCTTCATTTACGCACTGACGGTGGCCGACGCCATGATCAAGGCGGGCACCGCCACCCGGGCGCTGGTGATCGGGGCGGAGGTGTTTTCCCGCCTGCTCGACTTCAACGACCGCACCACCTGCGTGCTCTTCGGGGATGGTGCGGGCGCGGTCGTGCTGGAGGTGTCGGATACGCCCGGCATCCTGGCCACCGACATCCATGCGGACGGCAAGCACGTCGGCATCCTGTGTGTGCCGGGCCATGTGTCGGGCGGCCAGATCCTGGGCGATCCCCTGCTCAAGATGGACGGCCAGGCCGTGTTCAAGCTGGCGGTCGGTGTGCTCGAAGACGCTGCGCGGGCTGTGCTGGCCAAGGCGGGTCGAACCGAAGCCGACATCGACTGGCTGATTCCCCACCAGGCCAATATCCGGATCATGGCGGGCACGGCGCGCAAGCTCAAATTGCCCATGGACAAGGTCGTCGTGACGGTGGATCGGCACGGCAACACCTCGGCGGCGTCCATCCCTCTGGCGCTGGATCACGCGGTGCGTGCCGGGCAGGTCAAACCCGGGCAGACCCTGTTGCTCGAGGGTGTGGGCGGCGGTTTCACCTGGGGTGCGGTCCTCGTCGACTTCTGACACCGGGCTGCAGCAGCCTGCCGATGGCAGCGGGCGCGCGGCCCCACTTACCTTGGAGACTCCTTCGACATGAGCCAGTTTGCTTTCGTATTCCCCGGTCAGGGTTCGCAGTCCGTCGGCATGCTTGATGCCTGGGGTGATCACCCGGTGGTGATCGAGACCCTGAACGAGGCGTCCGATGCCCTCGGTGAAGACGTGGGCCGTTTGATCAAGGAGGGCCCCAAGGAGGCGCTGGCCCTGACGACCAATACACAGCCCGTCATGCTGGTGGCAGGCGTCGCTGCCTGGCGAGTCTGGGTGGCCGAGGGTGGCGCCATGCCTGCGGCTGTGGCCGGTCACTCGCTGGGCGAGTACTCGGCGCTTGTGGCCTCCGGGGTGTTGACGCTGACCCAGGCGGCGCCGCTGGTGCGTTTCCGCGCTGCCGCCATGCAGGAAGCGGTGCCGGTGGGCACCGGCGCGATGGCGGCCATCCTGGGCATGGATGCAGCCAGGGTCCGGGAGGGCTGTGCCGAGGCGCAGGCTTCGTTTGGTCCCGGCAGTGCCGAGGTGGTCGAGGCGGTGAACTTCAACGATCCCGCCCAGACCGTGATTGCCGGCAGCAAGGCTGCCGTCGACAAGGCCTGCGAGGTGCTCAAGGCCAACGGCGCCAAGCGGGCCTTGCCCCTGCCAGTGTCGGCTCCCTTCCATTCCAGCCTCATGAAGCCCGCCGCCGAGAAGCTGCGTGCCCGTCTGGCCGAGACGGTGCTGGCGGCTCCGCGAGTCCCGGTGATCAACAACATCGACGTGGCGGTGGAGTCAGACGCCGATCGCATCCGTGATGCCTTGTACCGCCAGGCCTTCGGTCCGGTTCGCTGGGTCGAGTGCGTGCAGGCCATCAAGGCCCGCGGCATCTCGACCATCGTCGAATGCGGCCCCGGCAAGGTGCTGGCTGGCATGACCAAGCGCATCGACGGCGAACTGACGGGGTCTGCCCTTTACGATCCCGCGACGCTGGCCGAAGTCAAGACCTTGCTGTCCTGACCGCCTGTCATTCATTCCGAACAGGAGAGGAACATGTCCGAGAACGTTTTTGCTGGTCAGGTGGCCCTGGTCACCGGTGCTTCACGGGGCATCGGAGCGGCCATCGCACTCGAACTCGCCCGCAAAGGGCTGAAAGTCATCGGCACCGCCACGACCGATGACGGTGCGGCCAAGATCAGCCAGGCCCTAGCCAACTTCGAGTTCTGTCGTGGCGCGCGGCTGGATGTGAACAACGCGACCGAAGCCGAGGCCCTGATCGACGCCATCGTCAAGGAGCACGGTGCGCTGCATGTTCTGGTCAACAATGCAGGCATCACCCGCGACATGCTGGCCATGCGGCTGAAGGATGAGGACTGGGATGCGGTACTGGATACCAATCTCAAGGCGGTGTTCCGCATGAGCCGCGCCGTGATCCGCCCGATGATGAAGCAGCGTTACGGGCGCATCATCAGCATCACCAGCGTGGTGGGAGCCTCCGGCAACCCGGGGCAGGCGAACTATGCGGCGGCCAAGGCCGGTGTGGCCGGCATGACCCGCGCGCTGGCGCGAGAGCTGGGCAGCCGCAACATCACGGTCAACTGTGTGGCCCCTGGCTTCATTGAGACCGACATGACCGCATCGCTGCCCGAAGAACAACAGAAAGCCCTGCTGGGCCAGATCCCTCTGGGGCACCTGGGCAAGCCGGCCGACATTGCGCATGCCGTGGCCTATCTTGCCAGCCCCCAGGCGGCCTATGTCACCGGGCAGGAACTGCATGTCAACGGTGGCATGTTCATGGCCTGAGGCCGGAACCGGTACGATCACGCCGCGCAGGCCGCCCGGCGGGCCGTTCTAGGGGTGCTACCCTAGCCCGGCTAAAATGGCGGTTTGTATCTCAACCACCCTTAGAGGGACTTATGAGCGATATCGAAGCACGTGTGAAGAAAATCATTGCCGAGCAACTCGGCGTGGAAGAAGGTCAGGTCACCAACGAGAAGGCTTTCGTGGCCGATCTGGGTGCTGACTCGCTCGACACCGTGGAACTGGTGATGGCCCTCGAAGACGAGTTCGGCATCGAGATTCCGGACGAAGACGCCGAGAAGATCACGACCGTGCAGAACGCCATCGACTACGCTGTCGCCCACCAGAAAGCCTGATTGCCCATGAGCCGCCGTCGCGTCGTCGTGACCGGCCTGGGTTGCATCAGCCCCGTGGGCAACACGGTGTCTGACGCCTGGGCCAATCTCCTGGCCGGCCAGTCCGGTATCGACCTGATCACCAAGTTCGATGCCTCGGCCATGGCCTGCAAGATTGCCGGGGAGGTCAAGGGTTTTGATCTCGAGTCCTACATCGGTGCCAAAGAGGCACGGACGATGGACACCTTCATTCATTACGGTATTGCTGCGGCCCACCAGGCCGTGATGGATGCCGGGCTTCCCACCGGGGAGTCGCTGGATGAGGAAACGGCCACGCGCATTGGCTGCATCATCGGCTCGGGTATCGGTGGTCTTCCGCTGATTGAAGAGACACACACCGAACTCACGAACCGTGGTCCACGCAGGATCTCGCCGTTCTTTGTCCCGGCGTCGATCATCAACATGATCTCGGGTCATGTGTCGATGCGGTTCGGTTTCAAGGGCCCCAATCTGGCGGTTGTTACCGCCTGCACCACCGGACTGCATTGCATCGGTGAAGCTGCCCGCAAGATCGAGTACGGCGATGCCGATGTGATCGTGGCCGGCGGGTCCGAGGCCACGGTGTCGCCCTTGGGCGTCGGCGGTTTTGCCGCCATGCGAGCCCTGTCCACCCGCAATGACGACCCCAAGACCGCTTCCCGTCCCTGGGACAAGGACCGTGACGGTTTTGTCCTGGGTGAGGGCGCGGGTGTGATGGTGCTGGAAGAGTACGAGCACGCCAAGGCACGCGGTGCGAAGATCTACGCCGAGGTGGCGGGCTACGGCATGAGCGCGGACGCTGGTCACATGACCGCCCCGAACATGGACGGGCCTAGGCGCGCCATGCTCAATGCACTGCGCAACGCCGGACTCAACGCCGACCAGGTGGACTACATCAATGCCCACGGCACGTCCACCCCGTTGGGCGATGTCAACGAAACCAATGCCATCAAGGCGGCTCTCGGGGATCACGCCCGCAAGCTGGTGGTCAACTCGACCAAATCGATGACCGGTCACCTGCTGGGAGGTGCCGGTGGCATCGAGAGTGTCTTCACGGTGCTGGCGCTCCACCACCAGAAGAGTCCGCCGACCATCAACATCTTCAACCAGGATCCTGAGTGCGACCTGGATTACTGTGCGAACACCGCGCGGGACATGAAGATCGATGTGGCCGTGAAGAACAACTTCGGCTTCGGCGGCACCAACGGAACGCTGGTGTTCAAGCGCGCCTGATTCCCGTCCGGACCATCATGCGTCACGCCCCATCGGTGATCCATCCGGTGGGGCGTTCGTCTTTTCTGGCGCGGCTCCTCATCGTTCTGGCTGTCATTGGCCTGCTCATGATTCTGGCGTGGCTGGCTTCGGCGGGCAACACCGGATCGGTATGGGCAGTGGCAGGCACCTCCCTGCTGGTGTGGGTGCTCTGGTGTTTCTGGGCGTTCTCCGTGTGGCGGCGCGGTCCTGAGGGACGTCTGGAGTGGCGGGCGGGGGAACCCGAGGTGGCGGGGTGGTACTGGCATGCCATGGCGCGAGACACCGGCATTCCGCTGGATGGAGCGCCGGTGCAGACCCTGGAACTGCCGGGTGTGGTGCTGGTGCGGTTCCCCGGGTTCTGGCTGTGGCTGGAGGAAGCCTCGGGACGTCGGACCTGGTGGCCCTTGCGCCGGGCCTTGAAGGCTTGCCAGGAACGTTCATAGCCCCGGTGCCTTGGGGCTGAAGACCGATGGGGTATATTTCCCGGCCAATCTGAATGCCGCATGAGAACCAACGACACCACGGCTGCGCCTTCTTCCGACAGTGATGCCTTGCTGGTGCAACGCACGTTGGCTGGCGAGATGCGGGCCTACGAACTCCTGGTGCTCAAGTACCAGCGCCGGGTCGAGCGCCTGATCGGGCGCATGGTTCGTGATGTGGATCTGGTTCAGGATATCGCACAGGAAACCTTCATCCGTGCCTACCGGGCCCTCGGTCAGTTTCGTGGGGATGCCCAGTTCTACACCTGGCTGTATCGCATCGCGGTCAACACCGCCAAAAAACAGTTGATGGAGCTCAAGCGGGATCCGCTGGTGTTCCAGTCTGCGCTCAAGTCGGCCGAAGAAGATGAAACTTCCTCGTCCGAACGCGAACTAACCCACGGAGCGACCGACGGTGAGACGCCTGAGGCGATTCTGGCCAGCAAGGAGATTGCTGAGGCGGTCAATGCGGCCATGGAAGCCCTGCCCGAGGAACTGCGCATGGCCATCACCCTGCGTGAAATCGAAGGTATGAGCTACGAAGAGATCGCCCAAGCGCTTGATTGTCCGATCGGGACGGTCCGTTCGCGGATCTTTCGAGCCCGGGAGGCGATATCGGCCCGTATCAAGCCCATGCTGGATCGCCAGGGGGGTAAGCGGTGGTAGTTCGTTGGGAAAGTTCAGTTTTTCAGGATGTCAGTCATGGATGCCAGCTCGGATAGTCAGCGCCACCCGTCAGGGGAGGATGCCGCGGTCGGTGTGCAATTGCAGCAGATGTCGGCTTGCCTGGATGGTGAGCTGTCCGATGCGGAGTTTTCCGACGTGCTGCAGTGCCTGGATCGCCAGTCAGGCGGATCGATGCGCCAGTCTTGGACGGCCTACCACCTGATCGGCGAAAGCCTTCGGGGTGAGATAGCGGGCCATCGCGGTCTCGCTCCCGCCGATTTCCTGGCGGGCGTCCGTGGCCGGCTGGCTGAAGATGCCCCGGTGGAGGTGGTGCCCCCATCGTTGCCTTTGCCGGACGTCAGTCAGCCCCTGGTGAGGGGCAAGGCCGCCAATGACGCGGTTTTCCGCTGGAAGATGGTGGCGGGTCTGGCGTCGGTGGCCGCCGTGATGGCCGTCACCTGGGGGGTCTTGGGCACAGGTCCCTCAGGGGTCAGTGGTCCGGTGATGGCGCAGCGGGGTGGCGAGGTCTCACCGGTGGTGGCCGTCAGCGCGACGCCCGCCCAGGAAAGTACAACGACTGTCGCGGTCGAAACACCCCAGGGTACGATCATCCGGGATGCCCGTTTGCAGCAATTGCTGGCCGATCACCGCCAAAACGGGATGTCTGCCCTTCAGATGCCGGCGGGTTTCCTGCGAAACGCCACGCACGACAACGCTCGCGGCCGTTGAGAGTACAGGCTGATGCAGGTGATCTTTCTTCATCCATTGCTGTTCATGCGCTCTTGGCTGACGGGAACTCTGAGACGATGGGGTGCCGCTTCCATGGTGGCTCTGTCGATGGGCTGGTGCGGTGTGGCCGCGGCCGAGTCTTCCCGCAGCATCAACGAATGGCTGAGCCGGATGCACGAAGCCTCCAGGCAAAGGGCTTATGTAGGCACTCTCGTGGTGTCTGCCGGTCCGGCCATGTCGGCCTCCCGGATCTGGCATGTCTGTGACGGGACCCAGCAGATGGAGCGTGTGGAGACCTTGACCGGCGCACCACGGACCACGATCCGCCGCAACAGCGAGGTGATCACTTTTGACACCGAAGCAAAGGTGGCATGGACCGAGAAACGGGAGTCGCTGGGGCTGTTCCCTGAGTTGCTGCGTACTCCCAGCAACCTCATTCCCGACTTCTATGCCGTGCGAGAGCAGGCGCCTGAACGCGTGGCCGGCCACGTGTCCGACGTGATTGAACTGCAGCCCAAGGACAAGCTGCGGTTTGCCTACCGCATCTGGGCCGAGAAAAAAACAGGTCTGGTGATGAAACTCCAGACGCTGGATGAGCGCCACCAGGTGCTTGAGCAGGTGGCTTTCACCGAGCTCCAGCTGGACGCCCCGGTGCGGATGGACAAGCTCAAGAAGCAGATGGCCGACACCAGGGGCTATGAAGTCCTCAAGCCCTCCCTGCGAAAGACCACCCCCGAGGCAGAGGGCTGGCGCCTGCGCGAGCCCGTGCCAGGGTTCCAGTCCATGAGTTGCCACGTGCGCGAGAGCGAGGGCTCGGCGGCAGGGGCTGCGCCCATGCAATGGGTCTTCTCCGACGGTCTGGCTTCGGTCTCGCTCTTCCTGGAGCCGTATGACCCCAAACGACACGCGGAAGAAGGTCAAGCCGCCACCGGCGCCACCCACTCGCTCACACGACGAATGGGTGAACATTGGCTGACGGCGATGGGTGAGGTGCCCATGTCCACACTCAAGCGATTTGCCCAGAACCTGGAACGCGCGCGCTGACACTGCCCAGGCGCGAGTCACCCGGTCAGATGACCCTGTTTTTTCGGGAGTACCATGAAGACGACTTTCGTCATGCATCGCGCATTGCTTTCTGTCGCGGGCGCTTTGGTGCTGGGGGGGGCACTGTCACTGCCTGTGGCGGCCCATGCCCAGTCTGCGCCCAACCCGCTCGTCCGCGGCCTGCCAGACTTTACTGATCTGGTGGAGCAGGTCGGACCATCGGTGGTCAACATCCGCACCCTTGAGCGCGCCACTGCAGACCCTGGCAGCGGAGGGCCGGACGAACAGATGCTGGAGTTCTTCAGGCGCTTTGGCATTCCGGTACCGCCGGGGGGCGCTACGCCCAGAGGCCCACGCCAGGACAGGGGTGGTGCGGAAGAGGCGGTGCCCCGTGGGGTGGGTTCCGGATTCATTCTCAGCAGCGACGGGCTGATCATGACCAATGCCCACGTGGTCGATGGTGCGGATGAACTGGTGGTGACGCTGCCCGACAAACGTGAGTTCAAGGCCCGCATCGTCGGCACCGATCGCCGCACGGACGTCGCGGTGGTCAAGATCGATGCCAACGGACTCAACGCCGTGCGGGTGGGTGACGTCAATCGCCTGCGGGTGGGGGAGTGGGTGATGGCCATCGGCTCTCCCTTCGGTCTCGAGAACACGGTGACCGCCGGCATCGTCAGTGCCAAGAAGCGCGATACGGGCGATTTTCTTCCCTTCATCCAGACAGACGTGGCCATCAATCCTGGCAACTCCGGCGGCCCGCTGATCAACATGCGGGGCGAGGTCGTGGGCATCAACAGTCAGATCTACTCGCGCTCCGGTGGCTTCCAGGGCATCTCGTTTGCCATTCCCATTGATGAAGCCATGCGCGTGGCCGACCAGCTGCGCAGCAATGGACGCGTGACCCGAGGCCGCATTGGCGTGCAGATCGACCAGGTCAGCAAGGAGGTCGCCGAATCCATCGGACTCGGGCAGCCGCGCGGTGCGCTGGTGCGTGCCGTGGAGCCCAACTCGCCCGCGGCCAAGGCGGGCGTTGAACCTGGCGACATCGTCATCCGGTTCGATGGCAAAGAGGTCGAGAAGTCTGTCGATCTGCCACGGATGGTCGGCAACACCCGTCCGGGTTCGCGCAGCAGCATCACGGTCTTCCGCCGGGGTGCGCAAAAGGAATTGTCGGTCACGGTGGCGGAACTCGAACCTGACCGGCCTGAGCGCAAGGCGGCGGCTCCCGAGTCGCCCAAGTCTTCGGCCACCCTCAATGCCCAGTCGCTGGGCCTCACACTGGCCGAATTGACCGCTGCTCAGAAAAAGGAACTGAGCCTTCAGGGTGGGGTCAGGGTTCAGGCCGCCGACGGGCCCGCCGCACGAGCGGGTCTGCGCGAGGGAGACGTGATCCTCGCGATTGCGAACACCGAAACGCCCGGCCTCAAGGAGTTCGATGCGGTGCTCTCACGCTTGGACAAGTCTCGCCCGGTCAATATCCTGTTCCGGCGCGGTGAGTGGGTACAGTACGTGGTGGTCAGGCCTGCGCGCTGACACGGCCAGACGACGTGATCAAGACAAACCGCCAATACCACCCACGCGCTGGGGGTTATTGGCGGGCGGATGCGGATTCGCGACGGTCAAGATTTCTATCGCCTCAAACATACCCATAGCTTGAGATTGTTAGTGAACACTTGCACCATTTTCTTGAACGCGTCGGGATTCGATAGAATCGAACGCAAACCGGGACGTTGTTTTCGGTCCAGGGGCGGCGGAGTCCACCATGCGGGATGTTCACAGTTTGTCCCAACCCCTTCCACAAGGGGTGCACAGGAATCGCCTGGAGGCTTGTGCATAAAATGTGGATAAAATCCCTTGTTGTTGCGCTGCAACGAGGCAGTATGCGGCTTGGCAGGGTGTGCAGAACGGGCTTTTTGCCTAAAATGAAACCCCAACTATCGCAGTTGCCATAGATTGTTGGTTACGGGCGCGTCGACACCAGACGCGCCCTTTTTTATGCACTCGCGCGGTAGCGCAGAGATGCAGTTTCTTCCTGTGCTCGCGTCCCACTTTCGATGAACCACATCCGCAATTTCTCCATCATCGCGCACATCGATCACGGCAAGTCCACGCTGGCTGATCGCATCATCTCCCGTTGCGGTGGCCTGTCGGATCGGGAGATGAGTGAGCAGGTGCTCGACTCCATGGACCTTGAAAAGGAGCGAGGCATCACGATCAAGGCCCAGACCGCTGCGCTGCAGTACAAGGCGCGGGACGGAAAGGTCTACAACCTCAACCTGATCGATACCCCCGGCCACGTGGACTTCTCGTATGAGGTCTCGCGCTCGCTGTCGGCTTGCGAAGGCGCACTGCTGGTGGTCGATGCCAGCCAGGGTGTCGAGGCACAGACCGTGGCGAACTGCTACACCGCGCTGGACCTGGGTGTGGAGGTGCTGCCGGTCCTCAACAAGATGGACCTGCCGCAGGCCGACCCGGACAACGCGAAGCAGGAAATCGAGGACGTGATCGGCATTGATGCGACCGAGGCCGTGCCTTGCTCGGCCAAAACCGGCATGGGGGTGGAAGACATCCTGGAGATGGTGGTCGCCAAGGTGCCGCCACCCCGGGGCAATCCCGACGCACCGCTGCGCGCCATGATCATCGACAGCTGGTTCGACAACTATGTGGGCGTGGTGATGCTGGTGCGGGTGGTGGACGGACGCCTGAACCGTGGCGACAAGATCAAGCTGATGGCCACCGAGTCGCTGTACAACGCCGAGAAGCTTGGGGTGTTCACGCCGCACAACGAGCCGCGCGAGTCGCTCAACGCGGGCGAGGTGGGCTACATCATCGCCGGCATCAAGGAACTCAAGGCCGCGAAGGTGGGAGACACGGTCACCGCCATCAAGACCAGCAGTGGTGCCAACCTCCCGTTTGCCACCGAGGCGCTTCCCGGTTTCAAGGAGGTACAGCCGCAGGTGTTTGCCGGCCTGTACCCGTCCGAAGCCAGCGAGTACGACCAGTTGCGTGATGCGCTGGAGAAGCTGCAGCTCAACGACGCGGCCTTGCGCTACGAGCCCGAGGTGTCGCAGGCGCTTGGGTTCGGCTTCCGCTGCGGCTTTCTGGGGTTGCTGCACATGGAGATCGTGCAGGAACGCCTGGAGCGGGAGTTCGACCAGGACCTGATCACCACCGCACCCAGCGTGGTGTATGAAGTGGTCAAGGGCGATGGCGAGGTCATCATGGTGGAGAACCCGTCCAAGATGCCCGATGCCGGCCGTATCGAGGAAATCCGGGAGCCCATCGTGACCGTGCACCTGTACATGCCGCAGGAGTATGTGGGGGCGGTCATGACCCTGGCCAACCAGAAGCGCGGGGTCCAGCTGAACATGGCCTACCACGGCAAGCAGGTCATGCTGACCTACGAACTGCCGCTGGGCGAGATCGTGCTGGACTTCTTCGACAAGCTCAAGTCGGTCAGCCGCGGGTACGCGTCGATGGACTATGAATTTAAGGAGTACCGGGCGTCCGACGTGGTGAAGGTGGACATGTTGCTCAACGGCGAGAAGGTTGATGCCCTGTCGATCATCGTGCACCGTACGCAGGCGCAGTACCGTGGCCGCGCCGTGGCGGCCAAGATGCGCGAGATCATCAGCCGCCAGCAGTTCGACGTGGCCATTCAGGCGGCCATCGGCGGCAACATCATTGCGCGTGAAACCATCAAGGCGCTGCGCAAGAACGTGCTGGCAAAATGTTATGGGGGTGACATCACCCGCAAGCGCAAGCTTCTTGAGAAGCAGAAGGCAGGCAAGAAACGCATGAAACAGATCGGTTCGGTTGAAGTGCCGCAAGAAGCCTTCCTGGCCATTCTGCAGGTGGAGGAATGATGCAGGCTGTCATGGGAGGCATCACCGGGATGGTGCTGGCCGCTTTCGCGGCTTACGCAGGGGCTTGGTACTTCGGTTCGGTCGAGGGAAACTTTGCCCTCTTGCTCATGCTGGCCACCGTGGTCACGGGTGGCTATTGGATCGCCGAGCGGCTCTACTTCCTGCCGCAGCGTCAGCGGGCGGCAGAGAGATTCGACGCGGAGCGGAATGAACGTCTGAGCGCCTTGAAATCACAGGGCTTCCAGCCCGAGGCATCCGATCAGACCGCGGCCCAGCAGACCCGGCAGAAACTCCTGATGCAGCCCTGGTGGCTCGATTGGACTGCCGGTCTGTTTCCGGTCATTCTGGCCGTCTTTGTCCTGCGGTCCTTCCTGTTCGAGCCCTTCAAGATTCCGTCTGGCTCCATGGTGCCCACCTTGCGGGTGGGCGACCTGATTCTGGTCAACAAGTTTCACTACGGCATCCGCATGCCGGTGTTCAACAACCTGCTGGTGGCCAACCATACCCCCGAGCGGGGGGATGTGATGGTGTTCCGGTACCCGCCACAGCCCAGTCTGGACTACATCAAACGCGTCATCGGGGTGCCTGGCGACGAAGTCGCCTACCTGAACAAGCAACTGACGGTCAACGGTCAGCCTGTGCCCAAGGAGCCCAAGAGCGACTTCTTTGATGGCGACTCGATGCGCTACTCCAAGCAATTCGGTGAGAAGCTGGACAGCAGGGTCTACAACACCCTCAACGACGATGACAGGCCCGCGTTTGTCGCCGGTGCCGCCGAGTTCCCCTACAGGGACAACTGCCGCTACAGCGTCGAAGGCGTGGTGTGCAAGGTGCCTCCCGGGCATTACTTCATGATGGGCGACAATCGGGACAACTCGCTCGACTCCCGATACTGGGGCTTTGTGCCCGAGGCCAACATCGTGGGCAAGGCCTTTTTTGTCTGGATGAATTTCGGGGACCTGGGCAGGATCGGCAGTTTCGAATGAGGCAAATCACATCAACCGGAGGAACGAGCATGCAACTTCAACGGCGGCAACGTGGACTGACTTTCATCGGACTTTTGTTTGTGGGAGCGATCGTCGCGTTTTCGGGCGTCATCGTCGCCCAGATCATTCCCACCTACCTGGAGTACATCTCCGTCGACAAGGCAGTGAAGAAGGCCGCCACCGGCACCACGGTGGCCGAAGTGCGTGCCACCTTCGACAAGGCGGCCCAGATTGATGACATCCGCTCCATTGCGGGAAAGGATCTGGATGTGGGCAAGCAGGGTGACAAGGTCATCGTTCGCTACTCCTATACCCGCGAAATCCATATCGGTGGGCCGGCCTACATCGTCATGAAGTACCAGGGAGACTCCAACCGATGACCATTCGGGGCCGGCACCGGCCGGCTATCTGGGGGTATTTCTGATGACCACCCTCGCAGGGCTTGAGCAGCGCCTCGGGCATCGGTTTGAACAGCAACGGCTGCTTGAACGGGCTGTGACCCACCGAAGTTTCTCGGCCGACCACAATGAACGGCTGGAATTTCTGGGTGACTCGGTCCTCAATCTGGCCATCTCCGGGCTGCTGTTCGAGCGCCTGGGTGACTTGCCTGAGGGCGATCTCTCCCGGGTGCGCGCCAATCTGGTCAGACAGGAAACCTTGTTTGAGATTGCCACCCGGCTGGATGTCTCGTCCAGCCTTCGTCTCGGGGACGGCGAGAAGCGATCAGGTGGACAGAAGCGTCCCTCCATCCTCGCGGATGCGCTGGAGGCGCTCATCGGCGCCGTGTACCTGGATGCAGGATTCGACGCTGCCAACTCGCTGGTGCGCCGGCTTTACGCTGGTCTGGAACTGCATGCCAGCATGCAGGCCATGGCCAAGGATCCCAAGACCGAGTTGCAGGAATGGTTGCAGGCACGGAAGATGAAGTTGCCCGCCTACCGGGTGGTGGCCACGACCGGCGAGGCGCACCGTCAGACCTTCGACATCGAGTGTGCGGTGCCGGAAGCGGGGCTGGTGGAGCGCGGCATCGGGAGTTCCCGCCGTGCGGGTGAGCAGGCGGCCGCAGCCGCCATGCTCCAGACCCTGTTGGCACGTCAGTCACGTGTCGCCGCCAAGAAAGCCTGAACGAATGTCTACCCCCTCACGTCCCCCTGCGCCCGGTTCGTCCAGTGCGCCCGGTTCGTCCAGTGCGCCCGATCAGGACCTGGAAGCCATGCTGGCGCGCGCCTTGGGCAAGGACGACGCAACCGAGGCCTCTGCGCCACCACCGGCCGAAGAGCCGGTCGAGGTGGATCCCGCCGATCAGCGCTGCGGGTTTGTTGCCATCGTGGGTAAGCCCAATGTGGGCAAGTCCACGCTGCTCAATGCCCTGGTGGGCCAGAAGATCAGCATCACCTCCCGCAAGGCGCAGACCACAAGGCATCGCATCACCGGTTACCGGACGGTCGGCGCCAACCAGTTTGTCTTTGTTGACACGCCGGGATTCCAGACACGGCATGGCAACGCACTCAACCGATCGCTGAACAAGACGGTTCTGGGGGCGGTGGCAGATGTGGACCTGATCCTCTTTGTGGTGGAGGCCGGGCGTTTCAATCTGGCCGACGCCAAGGTGCTGGACCTGCTGCCCAAGGGCATTCCCGTGGTGTTGCTGGCCAACAAGTTTGACCTGATTCACCGGCGTGGTGAGCTGGCTCCCTGGCTGCGCAGCATGCAGGAGCGGCATGCCTTTGCCGAGTATGTACCCATGTCGGCCAAGAACCCGCGGGATATCCAGCGGCTGTTTGCCATCTGCGAGAAGTACCTGCCGCAGCAGCCCTGGATGCACGACCCCGAGGAACTGACCGATCGCAGCGAGCGCTTCATGGCGGCGGAGATGGTGCGCGAGAAGCTGTTCCGTCTCACCGGCGATGAGTTGCCCTACACCTCGACGGTCATCATCGACAAGTTCGAGCAGGAAGGCGCGCTGCGCCGCGTGGCCGCCACCATCGTGGTCGAGCGCGAGGGACACAAGGGCATGGTCATCGGCGAGAAGGGCGAGAAGCTCAAGCGGATCGGGACCGAAGCCCGTCAGGAGCTGGAAAAACTCTGGGACTGCAAGGTGTTTCTCGAGCTGTGGGTCAAGGTCCGGTCCGGCTGGGCCGATGATGACGCCCGGGTCAGGTCCTTTGGCTACGAGTGACGCGGCATGGCCACGCGCCGGACTTCCGATGAGCCTGGCTTTGTCCTGCACCGCTACGACTGGAGCGAGTCCAGCCTGATCCTGGAGGTGTTCTCGCGACACCATGGTCGCCTGGCGCTGGTGGCCAAGGGCGTCAAGCGTCCCACTTCCCAGTTTCGAGCCGTGCTGTTGCCGCTGCAACCGATCCTTCTAGCGTGGGGGGGGGAAGCCGAGGTTCGCACACTCAAGTCGGCCCAGTGGCAGGGTGGTCATGTCATGCCGACCGGCGATGCCCTGCTGGCAGGCAGCTACCTCAATGAACTGCTGATGCGCCTGCTGGCGCGCGACGATCCCCACCCGCGTCTTTTCGATGACTATGCGCTGGCGGTTCAGCTGCTCGCCGAGCGCAGCGAAACCCAGTCTCTCGTGCTCCGAGCCTTCGAGCTCGTGCTGCTGCGTGAGACCGGGTTGCTGCCGGATCTGGCCCGCGAGGGCAGTTCGCTGGCCCCCCTGGATCCTGAGGGCGTCTATGTGCTTTCACCGGAGGCGGGCTTACGCCCTGCCCACGAAGATGATGCTCATCCGGTGACCGGCGAGTGCTGGCTGGCGCTGCAGCAGGCACTGGCCACACCCGATGCCTTGCTCAATGCCATGAGGATCAGCATGGGGGTGATGCCGGCATTGCGTGCCCAATTGCGTACTTTGCTGCACTACCATAGTGGCGTTCGCACATTCCGCACGCGCCAGCTGATGCTGGACGTTCATGCGCTCTCGCGAGGGAAGGCCACCGGATCCCGGTCCGAGGCCCCTGCGTGATTTCACTTTTTCAGGACACACATGGCATCCGATCCGGTACCGCAAGGTTGCAAGACCGCCTTGTCGGTCAACCTCAACAAGGTCGCGCTGGTGCGCAATACCCGCCATCTGGGCATTCCCTCGGTCACCAAGGCGGCCACGCTGTGCCTGCAGGCGGGAGCGCGCGGCATCACCATTCACCCGCGCCCGGACGAGCGCCACATCCGGCGACATGACGTCCTTGATCTGGCCGAGCTGATGCGGGACTGGCCCGATCGCGAATTCAACATCGAGGGCAACCCGTTCCACAACCTCATGGACATCGCCCGGGATGTCCGGGCGCGGGGTCTTCCATTGCACCAGCTGACCTTCGTCCCGGACAGCGAAGGACAGTTCACCAGCGACCATGGCTGGGCCTTTCCGCAGGATGCGCAGCGTCTGGTCCCGGTGATCGCCGAGGCGAAGGCACTGGGTGCGCGCGTGAGCCTGTTCATGGACCCGGCACCTGAGCAGATGTCCGGCGCCCATGCGGTGGGCGCTGACCGGGTCGAGCTGTACACCGAGCCCTATGCCGCGGCATGGGTCGACCCGGCGTCCCGAGCCGAACAGCTGGAGCGTTACCGACGTGCGGCGCTGGCGGCGCAGGCCGCCGGGCTGGGCGTCAATGCCGGTCATGACCTCAACCGCGACAACCTGACCGAGTTTCTGCGCACCGTCCCAGGCGTGGACGAGGTGTCCATCGGCCATGCCCTGATCGCCGATGCGCTCGAACTGGGTTACGTGGATACCGTGTCGGCGTACAACCGCTGTATCGACCAAGCCTTCGCCTGAGATGATCTACGGCATAGGGACCGACATCTGTGACATCCGCCGAGTGCAAGCGGTGCTGGAGAGGCAGGGTGAGCGATTTCCCCAGCGGGTGCTGGGTGAGACGGAGCTGGCCATCTGGAGACAGCGTCGGGAGCGATGGCCCAAGCGTGGCCTGAGCTACCTGTCGACCCGTTTTTCGGCCAAGGAGGCGTTCTCCAAAGCCATTGGATTGGGCATGCGCACGCCCATGACCTGGCGCGATTGCGAGATCCTGAACGAAGCAGGGGGCCGGCCGGTGATCGTGCTGCACGGCGCCTTGCGTGAATGGTTCGATGACCGTCGCCTGCGCGCGCATGTCACTGTGACCGATGAAACCGATTACGCCGCCACCTTCGTGGTGGTCGAGCAATCCTGAACGAAAAGGTCTGCGAACATGCATGCAGCACCCCTGATCATTGATGTGGCCGGCTTGCGGCTGAGCGACGATGACCGCCGCCGTCTCGATCATCCCTTGGTGGGCGGCGTCATTCTTTTCGGCCGCAACTGGCAGAACCGAAGGCAGTTGACCCAGTTGTGCCGGCAGATCAAGACCGTGAGGCGGGATCTGCTGATCGCGGTGGACCACGAAGGCGGTCGCGTACAGCGTTTCCGGACCGACGGTTTTACGCACTTGCCTGCCATGGCGAGGCTGGGTCAGCTGTGGACGAGGTCCGACAAAGGTCATGCGGCTGCGTCGGCGCTGTCCGCGATGAATGTGGCCACGGCCACCGGTTTTGTGCTTGGCGCCGAGCTCAGGGCCTGTGGGGTCGATCTCAGCTTCACACCGGTGCTGGACCTGGATTACGGGGGGAGTTCGGTCATCGGTGATCGCGCCTTGGCGCGTGATCCTTCGGTGGTGGCAGCCCTTGCGCAGGCGCTCATGCATGGCCTGCGCCGATCAGGCATGGCCAATTGTGGCAAGCATTTTCCCGGGCACGGATTCGTCCGTGCCGATTCGCATGAAGCCATTCCGGTGGACCGCCGCAGCCTGACCGCGATCCTGGCCGAGGACGCAGCGCCGTATGGCTGGCTGTCGGCGAGTCTGGACGCGGTGATGCCCGCACATGTGATCTACCCGCGCGTGGACACGCGACCCGCCGGGTTCTCGTCGCGATGGATCCGGGATATCCTGAGGGGACGACTCGGTTTCACCGGGGCGGTTTTCAGTGACGACCTGAGCATGGCCGCCGCCCGCCAGATCGAGGGCCGGCATGTGAATTTCACCGAGGCTGCCCTGGCCGCCCTGGGAGCAGGCGGTGACATGGTGCTGCTCTGCAATCAGTCGGTGGTGGACAGTGGTGCACCCATCGATGACGCCATCGAGTCGCTTTCCCGGGCCATGGTCGAAGGAGCGTGGGTGCCGGATGCGGCCAGCGAAAGCCGCCGCCTCGCGCTCCTGTCACAAGGCGCGGCGCCCGACTGGGACGAATTGGTGGTCAGCGAGCGCTACATGCAGGCGCTGGCACTGCTGCCCTGACAGCGCACCCAAGACTGAAGACGCGTTCAGCGCTCCACGCCCATGCGGTCGAGCAGGTCGGACACCAGTTCCAGACGCAGCAAGGGATTGTCCAGGGTCATGAGTCGCTGCTTGACTTCCGGGGGCAGCGGCAGGAGTTCTGCCCACCGGTTGGCCACCCAGCCGCAGTCGTCCCACTGATAGGGGGGCTGCAAAGGCAGTTCGTTCATGGACGAAGGTTCGCGCTCCTGCAGGTTGGCCAGCACGCGCTGCAGGGCATCCCGGGTGCTGGCCAGATGCTCCGGCACCGCGATGACCCGTTCCGCGGGGTCCAGCACCACATCGCCGACCCAAAGCCCGTGAGGCAGCTGGCGGCTGCTGCGGATGTGGAAGCGCTGTTGACCGCGGCAGTGGATGAGCATCAGTCCTGCCTGGGGGCGCTCCACCTGTTCGATGTGGGCCAGCGTCCCGATCGGGTGAAAGGCCTCGGCAGCGAAACCGGCCTGTCCTGGCGCCGCTGACGGGTCCAGGCGACGCACTTCGCTGCCCTCGGTCAGGCACACCACGCCGAAGGGAGCGCCGGCCTTGATGCAGCGGTTGATCATGTCGAGGTACCTCACCTCGAAGATCCGCAGCGGCATCCAGCCGCCAGGGAACAGCACGGTCTGCAGCGGAAACAGGGGAAGCTGCGTCAGGGTCAGCGGCGCAGCGGCGGATGCATCGCTCAATCGGACACCACAGCGTCGGCGCTCTGGCGCTGGAGCATGGCCAGAATGCTGGCCACCTGGCTGCGCAACTCGCGGCGGTCACAGATGAAGTCGACCGCGCCTTTGGTCTGCAGGAACTCGGCCCGCTGGAAGCCCTCGGGCAGCTTCACACGCACGGTGTTCTCGATCACGCGGGGGCCGGCAAACCCGATCAGCGCCTTGGGCTCGGCAATCACCACGTCGCCGACAAAGGCGAAGCCGGCCGACACGCCGCCCATCGTCGGGTCGGTCAGCACGCTGATGTAGGGCAGGCCCTTCTTGGCCAGCCGAGTCAGCGATGCATTGGTCTTGGCCATCTGCATCAGGGACAGCAGACCCTCCTGCATGCGGGCGCCGCCGGTGGCCGTGAAGCAGACAAATGGCACCTTCTGTGCAATGGCCTCTTCGACGCCGCGCACAAAGCGCTCGCCGACCACCGATCCCATCGAGCCGCCCATGAAGTCGAATTCGAAACAGGCGGTCACCAGGCTGATGCCCTGGACCGCACCGCCCATCACGATGAGCGCGTCGGTCTCGCCGGTGACCTCCAGCGCTTCTTTCAGGCGCTCGGGGTACTTGCGGCTGTCCTTGAACTTCAGGGCATCAACCGGCAGCACTTCCTGGCCAATCTCATAGCGCCCTTCGGCGTCGAGGAAGGCGTTGAGACGGGCGCGCGCACCGATGCGATGGTGGTGGCTGCAATGGGGGCAGACGTTCTGGTTTTTTTCCAGGTCGGTCTTGTAGAGCACCGCTTCGCAGCTGGGGCATTTGATCCAGAGCCCTTCGGGCACACTGCGCCGCTCGGCCGGATCGGTCTGGGTGATCTTGGGCGGCAGCAGTTTTTCGAGCCAGGACATGAACTTCTCCTTCAACGCCCGGGCGCTGGGCCCGGGAAAGATGCTGGATTATGCGTCCAGCGCTTTTCGTATCGTGCGCAGGAAATGGGCCGCCACCGGGATGACCTTTTCGTAAGGTTCATCCTCGATCAACTGGATCAGGCGGCTGCCGATGACCACCGCGTCAGCAGTCCGGCCAATCGCCTTGGCTGTGTCGGCATCTCGGATGCCAAAGCCCACGCCAACCGGAATGCTGACATGCCTGCGGATGCGCGGCAGCATGGCTTCCACCTGGCCGACGTCGAGCGTCCCGGCCCCCGTCACGCCTTTGAGGGACACGTAGTAGACGTATCCGCTGGCCACTTTGGCCACCTGGGCCATGCGCTCGTCGGTCGAGGTGGGGGCCAGCAGGAAGATCAGGTCCATGCCCTGGTCGCGCAAGGCGGCGGCGAACTCCTCGCACTCCTCGGGCGGGTAGTCGACCACCAGCACACCATCCACGCCGGCCGCGCCGGCATCCCGGACAAAGCTTCCCGCGCCGTGCTTCTGGTCGTATCGTTCGATGGGGTTGGCATAGCCCATCAGCACCACCGGGGTATGGGCATTGCGCTCGCGGAACTTGCGCACCATGGCCAGCACCTGGACGAGACCGATGCCCAGCGCCAGCGCACGGTCGCCGGCCTTCTGGATCACCGGGCCATCGGCCGACGGGTCGGAGAAGGGGATGCCCAGCTCGATGATGTCGGCGCCGGCTTCAGCCATGCCCTGCATCAGGTCGGGTGTGATGTCGGCGTAGGGGAAGCCGGCTGTGACGTAGGGAATCAGGGCTTTTCGGCCATCGGCCAGCAGGGTGGCCAGGGTGTGTTCGATGCGGCTCATTTGGACACCTTGATGACGGCAGTTTCGGTACCACCCTTGACCGACTGGCCTCGGCAGCTGGGGCGGCAGTAGAAGTCCGCGTTGGACAGGTCGGCCACGGTGCCGATGTCCTTGTCGCCCCTGCCGGAGAGGTTGGCCAGAATGGACTGTGTCGGCTTCATGCCCTTGGCCATCTTCATGGCGTAGGCCACCGCATGGCTGGACTCCAGCGCCGGAATGATGCCTTCGGTCCGGCACAGGTAGTGGAAGGCATCCAGGGCCTCGGTGTCGGTGATGCCGACGTACTCGGCGCGACCGATGTCTTTGAGATAGGCGTGCTCGGGGCCGACGCCTGGGTAGTCCAGCCCGGCACTGACGCTGTGCGTCTCGGTGACCTGGCCATTGTCGTCCTGCAGCACGTAGGTGCGGTTGCCGTGCAGCACGCCAGGGCTGCCCATTTGCAGCGACGCCGAGTGCTTGCCGCTGTCCAGACCTTCGCCCGCGGCTTCCACCCCGATCAGGCGCGTGCTTTCAAACGGGATGTACGGGTGGAAGATGCCCATGGCGTTGCTGCCACCGCCCACGCAGGCCACCACCGCGTCAGGTTGTTCACCCGTACACCCGGCCCCAAGGAGCATCTCGGGCATCTGCACGAGGCATTCCTCGCCAATCACGCTCTGGAAGTCCCTCACCATCATCGGATAGGGATGGGGCCCGGCCACCGTGCCGATGATGTAGAACGTGTTGTCCACATTGGCCACCCAATCGCGCATTGCCTCATTGAGCGCATCCTTGAGCGTCTTGCTGCCGGACTCGACCGGCACCACCGTGGCGCCCAGCAGTTTCATGCGGTAAACGTTGGGGCTCTGGCGTTTGACGTCTTCGCTGCCCATGTAGACCACGCACTCCAGACCATAGCGGGCGCAGATGGTGGCCGTGGCCACGCCGTGCTGCCCTGCGCCGGTCTCGGCAATGATGCG
>JAJPEW010000153.1 GCA_021166755.1 Hydrogenophaga sp.
TGGTGGCGCGCACCACGCCTTCGGTGAAATACACCCACACCAGCAGGCTCAGCCAGCGGTAGGTGTACATGCGGTTCTTGAGTAAACCGGCCAGCGGCAGCGTCAGCGGAAGGACTTTGAGTACCAGCCACGAACCGCCGGGGCGCAGAGGCGCCAGCCAGAGCTCCCAGGCCAGGCCAAGAACAATGAGTCCGATGAGGCTGGACACGGCCAGGACACGGGTCCGGGCGACCAGACGGGCAGAGGAAGCGGTAGAGGCTGGGGACATGGAGGGGCGGACGGCGGACGTGAGGTGGCATGATACCGGGATGACCCTGAGTGAGCGCCTGGGCGCGCTGGAAACCTTCCTCAACGAACTGTGGCGTGACCTGCTCGGCTTCCCCTGGCGGACCACCGCCTGGACCCTGCGCGAGCGTTTTCGCGAAGACCGGCTGGGGGTGACCGCCAGCAGCCTGACCTTCACCACCACGATTTCGCT
The DNA here is from genome assembly GCA_021166755.1 of Hydrogenophaga sp. Classification (GTDB taxonomy): domain Bacteria; phylum Pseudomonadota; class Gammaproteobacteria; order Burkholderiales; family Burkholderiaceae_C; genus Hydrogenophaga; species Hydrogenophaga bisanensis. The sequence continues at coordinate 479 of JAJPEW010000153.1, forward strand.
GGTGCCGCTGTTCACCGTGGCGCTGGCGGTATTCAGCGCCTTCCCGATGTTCTCGCGCCTGCAGAACACGGTGCAGCGCTGGCTGGTGGAAAGCCTGGTGCCCGACAACATCGGCAAGCAGGTGCTCAGCTACCTCAGCCAGTTCGCTTCCAAGGCGGGGCAGATGGGCTGGGCCGGTGCGATGATCCTGCTGGTGACCGCGCTGGCGCTGATTCTGACCATCGATCGCAAGCTCAATGACATCTGGCGCGTGCGCACACCGCGGTCTCTTACGCAGCGGATCCTGGTCTACTGGGCTGTGCTGACCCTGGGCCCGCTGCTGCTGGCCGGCAGCCTGTCCGTGACTTCCTACGCGGTCTCGATGTCGCGAGGGTGGGTGGGTGCCCAGCCCGGATCGGTGCGGTTCCTGCTGGATGCGCTGCAGTTCCTGCTGGTGGCGGGCGGCGTGGCCGCCCTGTATCGCTACGTCCCGAACACCCAGGTGCGATGGACCCATGCCTGCGTGGGTGGCCTGTTTGTGGCAACCGGCCTGGAGCTGGCCAAGAGTGTGCTGGCCTGGTACCTGGGTCTGGTGCCCACGTATTCGGTGGTCTACGGGGCGTTTGCCACGGTGCCGATCCTGCTGGTGTGGATCTACCTGCTCTGGGTGATCGTGCTGCTGGGGGCGGTGGTGACCGCCTACCTGCCCAGCCTGCTCTCAGGGATTGCCCGTCGGGGTGACGGTGCCGGCTGGAACTTCCAGCTCGCGCTGGAGGTGCTGGATCAGCTTAGGGAGGCGGGCCGCCAGCCGGTTCGGGGTCTCGCGCTCGACGAGATCGCCCGGCGATTGCGGGTGGACCCCTTGCAACTGGAGGAGCCCGTGGCCGTGCTGATCCGGCTGGACTGGGTCGCACGCCTGGATGAAGGGCAGGAACGCTATGTGCTGATGGCCGATCTGGAGTCGACACCGCTGGCCCCCCTGGCCGAGCGGCTGTTGCTGGCCCGTGAGCCTGGCACGCAGGCGTTCTGGAGCGCCAGCCGCATGGTTGACATGCCGGTGGCCGATGCGCTGCAGCGGCTCAGCTGACGGCAAAGGGTGCTGACAGAAATCCGCGAAAGCGTGCCCGACCGCCGCGGATGGGGGCAGCCGTCAGCTGGTAGGTGGGAAAGCGCTGCAGGAAGCGCCCGATGGCGATGCGGCCCTCCAGGCGCGCCAGGCTCAGACCCGCGCATTGGTGGATGCCAAATCCGAAGGCCAGGTGCCTGTTGGTTTCGCGTCGCAGGTCCAGTGTTTCCGGGACTGCAAAAGCCGCGGGGTCGCGATTGGCGGCACCGATGCAGAGTGTGACCAGGGTGCCGGCGGGCACGTCCACTCCCCCGACGACCGTGGGTGCAAGCGCGCGCCTGTTCCCCAATTGGTTGGACGACTCGAAGCGCAGGCATTCGTCCACCGCCAGCGTCAGCACCTGTTCTTTGGCTGCCTCATCAGCACCGGCTGCGCGCAGATCGGCCTGCAACTGCGCTCTCGCCGAGGGGAACTCCTGCATCAGGATCAGGCCGTTGCCGATCAGGTTGGTGGTGGTTTCGTGGCCTGCGTTGAGCAGGAAGATGCAGTTCTGCAGCAGCTCCACCTCGCTCAGCTGATCGCCGTTGGCCTCGCCCCGGATCAGGCGGGTGAGCACATCACGTTCGGGATCACCGGGCGCCTTGCGCCGCTCGGCCACCAGGGTTCGCAGGTAATCCAGCATCTCGGTCACGCTGCGGTTGCCTGCCGCATGCTGCTCCGGCGTGGGTACGGGTTCCAGCGCGCCCAGGATGGCCAGCGACCAGTCACGCAGCGGGCCGCGATCAGCGTGCGGCACACCGAGCAGGTTGCCAATGATTTCCACCGGGATGGCGGCAGCGAAGTCCTCGATCAGGTCGCCGCCCCCTTGGGCCTCGATGCGATCGAGCAGGCTGTCGACCAGCGTGACCAGGCCCGGCTCCATGTCGGCGATCGCCCGGCGGGTGAGCGCGCCCATGATCAGCTTGCGCACCCGGGTGTGCAGTGGCGGGTCGTTGAACACCAGGCTGGTGGTGTGGTGCTCGTACAGCGGCGAATCCACGCCATACTTGGGCGCGAACTCGACATGCTTATCCGAGCTGAACACCGCCGCGTCGCGGTACACCGCCATCAGGTCGGCGTGGCGCGTGAGGAACAGCGATCCGTCGGGCATGCAGCGTACCGGCTCGGTCCCGCGCAGGGTGGCATAAACCGGGTAAGGGTTGGCCAGAAAGTCGGCCGGCAGGGCGCGCAGATCGAAGCTGGCCGCGATCTCGCGCGCCCGTTCGGCGCTCATGGGCGGGGTGATCTGCGCGGCCGCCACCATGGCTCAGGTCTTGAGGAAATCGCGGATGGCGAAAAGCGTCTCGTCCGGCGTTTCGGTCATCTGGTGATGGCCGACGGGCAGGGTCACCACCTTCACCTTCTGGCCAGCCGCCTGTGCCGCCTTGATCAGGCCCTGTGCGGACTTGGGGTGGGTCATCTGGTCCTGCCCGCCAAGCAGGAACAGCACCGGGCAAGTCAGCGCTGCCATTGCCGCCTCGCCGCCCGCATAGTTGTCGCAGGCCACGAAGCCCCGGTGGAACACATTGACCCTGGGGTTGCTGCGCAGCACACGCCGACCCAGCGCCATGCCGGCGCCATAGACCCAGGTGCCCGGCCCCAGCGCCGACGGCGGGGCGCACAACGTGGAGCGCGAGAACACATTGACCATGGTCAGGGCCTTCTCGGGCTGATTCAGCGAGGCATCGATCAGGGCGGGTGAGACCTTCATCGGGAAGGCCGTGCCGACCAGCACCGCGTGCGTGACGCGGTCCTTCAGGCGTGCAGCGGCCTCCATGGCGATCAGTGAGCCCCAGCTGTGCCCGACCAGCGCGGCCTTCTGCACACCGGCGGCATCGAGCAGGGCACCGATGAAGTCGGCCGCTTCCTCGACCGTGGAAGGGGCATCGCCCTCGCTGCGGCAGTGGCCCGGCAGGTCCACCGCCAACACGTTCCAGCCGTGGTGCGCGAGGTAGCGGCTTTGCAGGATCCAGACGCTGTGGTCGTTGAGCACGCCGTGGATGAACACGACGGTTGGCTTGGCCGGGTCGAAGGCTTTGCCGCCGGTGTAGCAGTAGGTCTTGGCGCCGTTGACTTGGAGTTCCATCACGCACCTGCCTTTTCTGCGGCTTTGAGCGCACGCTTCAAATCGTCGATCAGGTCGTCCGGGTCTTCCAGCCCGATGGACAGGCGGATGGTGCCGGGGCCGATGCCGGCGCCGGCCAGTGCCTCGTCGCTCATGCGGAAGTGTGTCGTGCTGGCCGGGTGGATCACCAGCGAGCGGCAGTCGCCCACGTTGGCCAGGTGGCTGAAGATCTTCAGCGCCTCGATGAAAGCCTTGCCCTGCTCGCGGCTGCCCTGGATGTCGAAACTGAACACCGAGCCCGCGCCCCTGGCGCCGTGCCTGAGCAGCCGGTTCGCCAGCGCATGGCTGGGGTGCGATTCGAGCAGCGGGTGACCAACGCGGCTGACGAGCGGGTGGCTGGCCAGGAAGGCGACCACCTTTTCGGTGTTGCTCATGTGGCGTTCCATGCGCAGCGGCAGGGTTTCCAGCCCCTGCAGGATCAGCCAGGCGCTGTGCGGGCTCAGGCAGGCGCCGAAGTCGCGCAGGCCTTCGCGGCGCGCGCGCAGCAGGAAGGCGCCGACGGTACTTTCTTCGCTGAAGGTCATGCCATGGAAACCGTCGTAGGGCTCGGTCAGTTCGGGGTACTTGCCCGACGCGTCCCAGTCGAAGCTGCCGGCATCCACCACCACGCCGCCGATGACGGTGCCGTGGCCGGATAGGAACTTGGTGGCCGAGTGGTAGACCAGGTCGGCACCGTGCTCGAACGGCTTGATCAGGTAGGGCGTGGTCAGCGTGCTGTCCACCAGCAGTGGCACCTGGGCCTCGTGCGCGATCTGCGCCACGGTCGGGATGTCCAGCACGTCCAGGCCGGGATTGCCCACGGTTTCGCCAAAGAACAGCCGGGTGTTGGGCCGCACGGCGGCCTTCCAGCCGTCGATGTCGCCCGGCTTCACGAACGTGGTCTCGATGCCGAAGCGGCGCAAGGTGTAGTGCAGCAGGTTCTGGCTGCCGCCGTAGAGGGCAGTCGATGCCACGATGTGCGAGCCGGCACCCATCAGGGTGGCGATCGACAGGTGCAGCGCCGCCTGGCCACTGGCCACGGCAATCGCGCCGATACCGCCTTCCAGTGCCGCCATGCGCTGTTCGAACACCGCATTGGTCGGGTTGCTGATCCGGCTGTAAACATGGCCGGCGCGCTCCAGGTTGAAGAGGGCAGCGGCGTGATCGCTCGATTCGAAGACGAACGAGGTCGTCAGGTGGATGGGCACCGCACGGGCGCCGGTGGCCGGGTCCGGCGCGGCGCCGGCGTGCAGCGCCAGCGTGTCGAAGCCGGGGTCGGAATAGCCAGGCATGGGAAGTCTCCTAGGTCAGGTCGGGTCGGCGGCTGCACATCCTGCGTGGTCCGCCGGTGGTTTGCACCAATTGTGGGCTATATTTGTGCTCACGCCAGCCAAGCTGGGGACAGCACCTATCCCGAGGAGAAGAGCCATGAAGGTCAGCGACATCCTGCGCGTCAAGGGCAACACGCTCTACACGATCACCCCCGAGGACAGCCTGGCCGACGCGGCGCAGCTGATGGCCGAGAAGGACATCGGCTCCTTGGTGGTCATGGCCAACGGCCTGGTGGTCGGCATGCTGACCTTCCGAGAAGTCATCCACACCGTGGTCAAGAACGGTGGTTCCTTCGGCACCACCACGGTCTACCGGGCCATGGACCCCGGTCCGCTGACCTGCACCATGGCCACCGACATGGACGAGGTGCGCCGCATGATGCTCGATCGTCACGCCCGCTACATGCCGGTCATCGAAAACCGCATGCTGATGGGCGTGATCAGTTTCTACGACGTGGCCAAGGCCGTGGTCGACGCCCAGAATTTCGAGAACAAGATGCTCAAGGCCTACATCCGCGACTGGCCCGAAGACGAGAGCGAACAGGCCAACGAAGCGGACAAGCCGGCAGCCTGAACAGGCTCCAGCCGCAGGCTCTGGGATAATCCTGCCGCATGAGCGGCAACACCTTCGGCACCCTGTTTTGCGTCACCAACTTCGGTGAATCCCACGGCCCGGCCATCGGCTGCGTGATCGACGGCTGCCCGCCGGGCATGGACCTGTCGGAGGCCGATATCCAGCGCGATCTGGATCGCCGCCGCCCCGGCACCAGCAAGTTCGTCACCCAGCGCAACGAGCCCGACGCGGTGGAGATCCTCTCCGGTGTGTACGAGGGCAAGACCACGGGCACGCCGATTGCCCTGCTGATCCGCAACACCGACCAGCGCAGCAAGGACTACGGCAACATCCTGCAGACCTTCCGCCCCGGTCACGCCGACTATGCCTACTGGCAGAAGTACGGCATCCGGGATCCGCGCGGTGGTGGCCGCAGCTCTGCCCGCCTGACAGCGCCGACAGTGGCCGCCGGTGCGGTGGCCAAGAAGTGGCTCAGGGAGAAGTTCGGCACCACCTTCCACGCCTGCATGACGCAGATCGGCGAGGTACCGATCGGCTTCGAGAGCTGGGACCATGTGCCGAACAACCCCTTCTTCGCTCCGGTGGCCGATGTGTCGGCGCTGGAGGACTACATGAACCTCCTGCGCAAGAGCGGCGATTCCTGCGGCGCGCGCCTGAGGGTGGTCGCGAAGAACATGCCGGTAGGCCTGGGCCAGCCGCTGTACGACAAGCTTGATGCCGACATTGCCTACGCCATGATGGGGCTCAATGCCGTCAAGGGGGTGGAGATCGGTGCCGGTTTCGCGTCGGTGGCCGACAAGGGGTCCACCCATGGGGATTCGCTGACGCCTCAGGGCTTCATCGGCAACAAGGCCGGTGGCGTGCTCGGCGGCATCAGCACCGGGCAGGACCTGGACGTGTCGGTGGCCATCAAACCGACCAGTTCCATCCTGATTCCGCGCGATTCCATCGACGTGGACGGTCAGCCCACCGAGGTGATCACCAAGGGGCGGCATGACCCATGTGTGGGCATCCGTGCAGCGCCCATCATGGAGGCACTGCTGGCGCTGGTGGTGATGGATCACGCATTGCGCCACCGCGCCCAGTGCGGTGACGTGCAGGTCGGCACACCGGACATCGCAGCCGTAGGTCGTGCCTGAGCAGCGCAAACAGCTGCTGCCCTTCGCAGCGCTATCGGCCAGCTACTTCGCTCACATCGGGTTTTTCAATCCCTACCTGCCGCTCTGGCTCAAGGAGCTGGGCTTCGGGCTGCTGGCCATCAGCGTGCTGACCTCGGTGCAGTCGGGGACGCGGCTGTTCGCCCCCTACGCCTGGGGGTGGCTCAGCGATCACACGGGCGAGCGCGTCAAGCTCCTGCGCTACGGCGCCACGGCCGCGCTGCTGCTGTCCATCGGGCTCTGGTTTCCACTGGGCGGCATGGCATTGTTCGTGGTCCTGCTGCTGATGTTCAGCCACACCAGCGCCATGATGCCGATGAGTGAGGCGGCGCTGGCGCATCTGGTGAGCCAGGGTGGGGCGTTCGATGCCCGGCGTTACGGCCGCGTGCGGCTGTGGGGCTCGCTGGGCTTTCTGATCACGGTGCTGGCGGCCGGGGTCTGGTTCGAATACCGGGGGTTGGGCGACTTTCCGGTCTGGACCAGCCTGTCCTTGCTGGCGGTGACGGCCAGTGTCTGGTGGCTGCCCGACCACAAGGACGCATTGCCGCCCCACGAGGTCAAGCCCAGCGTGAAGCCGGTGCTGCGCCAGCCCGCGGTGCGCTGGTTCTTCGCGGCGCTGTTCTTCCATGTGCTGTCGCACATCTTCATCTACATCTTCTTCTCGCTGTACCTGGACAGTCTGGGCTACAGCAAGACCACCATCGGCCTGCTGTGGGCGGTGTCGGTCATCATTGAGATCGGCTGGTTCTTCACCCAGGGGCGCTGGTTGCCACGCCTGTCCCTGACGGGGTGGCTGCTGCTGGCGGCGGTGCTGATGGTGTTGCGCATGGGGCTGACGGCCGGTTCGCCCGAGCTTTTGTGGGTTCTGTTCGTGGCCCAGCTGGCCCATGCCATCACCTTTGCGGCGCACCACACCGCCTGCATCGCGCTGATTTCGCACCACTTTCCCGGCCGACTGCGCGGGCGCGGGCAGGCGCTCTACAGCCTGATCGGCTACGGCTTGCCCGGCGTCATCGGTGGGTTGGGTGGCGGCCTGCTGTCGTCACGCCTGGGCTTGTCCAGCGTGTTCTGGGTATCGGCCGGGTGCGCGACCCTGGCGGCGCTGTGCGCCTGGCGCCTGGGGCGGCTGGAGCACCCCCGGGCCACCTGATCGCTCAGGCGCTGGTGTGGGCCTCTTCGCCCAGCTTGCCGTCGCGGAAAT
>JAJPEW010000161.1 GCA_021166755.1 Hydrogenophaga sp.
ATTCCGGCAAACCGGTGATCACCCTGATCGGCATGGACACCCAGGGGCGCTATGTGGGTGTCAAGGTGCTGAAGCACTCGGAGCCCATTCTGCTGCTGGGCATTCCCGAGAAAGCCCTCATCGACTTCAACAACCAGTACCTGGGCAAGTCCGTCAAGGACACCATCGAGGTCGGACCAGCCCGCCCTGACGAGAACATCCTGGGCGTTGATGCCATTTCTGGCGCGACGGTCACCGTCATTGCCCAAAACCAGGTGATGCAACTGTCGGGTTCTGCGGTGGCCCGCCAGGTGGGCATCATCGAACCGACCGTGCGAGAGCCGGCGCGCTTTGCCGTCAGCGGCCAGCGCTACAACTGGCAGCAGTTGCAGGACATGGGGGCTGTGGTACGCCTGCGCGTACAACCCGAGCAGGTGGGCCTGGATCGTGGTCCGGAGCCCTTCATCGAACTGTGGTTCGGCGACCTCAACCACCCGGACATCGGCCGCAGCCTCATCGGCGACCGCGGCTACAACAACCTTCACGAACGCCTGCACCCCGGCGATGCTGCTTTCTTCGTCATCAGAACGGCCGGTCAGGAGTCCTTCAAGGGGTCGGGCTTCGTGCGCGGTGGCATCTACGACCGGGTGCAGGTCAAGCAGGGGGCGGATTCGTTCACCTTCCGCGACCTGGACTACCTCAACCTGTATGGTCTGGAGGCTGCCGGCGCGCCTTCGCCCACCGAGTCGGGCATCTTCATCATCCGCAAGGGCTCGTTCTCGGCCGCCTACCCCTGGAAGCTCAGCTTCCTGGGCAACCGGGTCGACCGCGCCACAGGGCATCGCAGCTTTGCCAACTTCGAGGCCAAGTACTGGCTGGCCGACGACCTGCTCGAAGGTGGCCGGCCCGTGGTCAAGGAACCCGATGCGCCCTGGGTGCGTGTGTGGAAGACGCGTGCGCTGGAGATCAGTCTGTTCGTGGCGCTGCTGGTGGCGGTGACCGTGGTGTATGCGGTGCGGGAGAAACTCACGCGCCTGTCGACCCACAAGAACAAGTGGCCGGTCAACGGTTTCAAGTACACCGCCTGGGCGCTGTCGATCGTGTTCGTGGGCTTCGGGGTGATGGCCCAGCCCTCGATCACACAGGTGCTGACCTGGTTCCATTCGCTGCTGTTCCAGTGGACCTGGTCGCTGTTCCTGTCCGATCCGTTCATCTTCGTGTTCTGGATCTTCATCATCGTGACGGTATTCCTGTTCGGTCGCGGGCTGTTCTGTGGCTGGATGTGTCCGTTCGGCTCGCTGCAGGAAGCGCTATACAAGGTCGCCCGTGCCGTGGGTCTGGGCCGTTTCCAGTTCAAGCTGCCGCAGGTCTGGCATGACCGTCTGAAGTGGGTGAAATACGCGGTCTTCTTCGGCCTGCTGGCGGTCTCGATGTTCTCCATGTCGCTGGCCGAGGTCCTGGCCGAGGTGGAACCCTTCAAGACCACCTTTCTGGTCGGTGTGATGAACCGCGCCTGGCCCTACGGCCTGTTCGTGGCCGCCATCCTGGGCCTGTCGTTGTTCATCGAACGACCCTACTGCAAGTACATCTGCCCCCTGGGTGCGGCCCTGGCCATGCCCAGCACCTTCCGGTGGTTCGGACTCAAGCGCAAGCAGGACTGCAACAGCTGCAAGGCCTGTGCCGTGGGCTGCGGCGCGCAGGCCATCGACACCGACGGGCGCATCGACCACCGCGAATGCCTGCATTGCCTCGATTGCATGGTGCTGTACACCGATACCTCCGGCTGCCCGCCGCTGGCACGCGAGCGCAAGCGCCGCGAGCGCGACGGGCTGCTGATCACGCCCATCGGCAAGGATGGTTACTACATCCCGATTGACGCGGTACCTGCCATCTCGGCCAAGGCCGCCAAGGGACCTGATCCGCGTCTGCCCACCGAGCCGGCCGTCCCCTCTTACGCCGAGGGTCAACGCGGGCTGCGCTGGCTGCTGGCGGAATTGCGGGATCACCTGTGGCCCTGGAGCGTCGCTGGCTGGCGCAGCCAGCGCGCCCTGCAGATCGCCGGCTTCTCGCTGGCACTGGCCGCCAGCGTCGCCTGGGCCCTGGCTGCCACCGGTCGGCTGTCATCAGGTGCGATCATCGCCTGGTGGTTTGGCTGGAGTGTCTACGAGGTACTGATCCGCATGAGCGGTAAGCGCTATGTCAAGGATGGCGTCTGGTGGCAGCAGCGTTACCGGGTGGCCAACTGGATGGACATGCTCAGCTATGTCGGCTTCAAGAACCTGCTGATCGGCGCGGCGCTGTTCCTGGCCCTCAAGGCCCTGGGAGTGCTCGCTTGAGACCACCCCCTGTCCTTTGCCGCCTGGCATTGACCGGCCTGCTCTTGCTGGGCGCTCTGCCAGCCGGGGCTGCCACGTGGCGCGTCGCCCCTGGTCAGGACATTCAGGCGGCAATTGAGCAGGCGGCACCGGGTGACACGATCGAGATCGAGCGCGGGTTCTACGACCAGAACCTGCGCATCGGGAAGCCCCTGACCTTGCGCGGTCTGGAGCGACCCACGATCAGCGGCGGCCAACGGGGTGACACCATCCGCGTGATCTCGCCGGATGTGACCATTGAGGGCCTGATCGTCCGCGACTCGGGCACCAGCCTGCTCAAGCAGCATGCGGGCATCTACATCCAGCCGGGTGCTCACCGGGCCATCGTGCGCGATTCGGTGCTGGCCTACAACCTGTTCGGTTTGTGGATCGAGAAAGCCGACGATGTGCGCATCGAACGCAACAACATCACCGGCCTGCGCGATTTCCAGTCGTCCCAACGCGGCAATGGCATCCAGCTCTACAACACCAAGGGCGCCCGCATCATCGGCAATGACGTGTCGTTCGTGCGCGATGCCCTGTATGTGGATGTGACCCATCACGCCGAGTTCCGAGGCAACCGGCTGCACCACAGCCGCTATGGCACGCACTACATGAACTCGTACCACAACCTGTGGGAAGACAACGACAGCTACTACAACCGCGGTGGCCTGGCGCTCATGGAGGTGCGCGACCAGGTGGTGCGCAACAACCGCACCTGGGGCAACTCGGACCACGGGATCATGCTGCGCACGCTGCAGGACTCCGTGATCGAGAACAACATCGTCGCCGGCAACAGCCGGGGCTTTTTCATCTACGACGTGGAATACGCCGCCCTGCGCGGCAACCTGGTGGTGGACAACACGGTGGGGGTGCACCTGGCGGCCGGATCAACCCGCAACCAGGTGACCGGCAACGATTTCATCGCCAACCGCGAGCAGGTGCGCTACGTGGGTTCACGCGATGAACCCTGGGGTGGCAAGCAGGCCGGGCAAGGCAACCACTGGAGCAACTACCAGGGTTGGGACCGAGACGGCGACGGCGTGGGCGACGTGCCCTACGAGGCCAGCGACATCGTCGACCGGCTGCAATACCGGCATCCCATCGTCAAGCTGCTGCTGGGTAGCCCGGCGGTACAGGCGCTGCGCTGGCTGGGTCAGCAGTTTCCCGTGCTGCGCGTGCCCAGCGTGGTGGATGCCCATCCGGCCATGGTGCCGGCCAACAAGAACTGGAGCGAATGGCGTGACAAGCACTTCCGCTGAGGCCCTCGTCATCGACGGGCTGAGCAAACGCTATGGCAAGGCGCGCACTGCGCTGATGGCCCTGGACGGCGTCGATCTGAACATCGGGCGCGGCCAGCTCTATGGCCTGATTGGCCACAACGGCGCTGGCAAGAGCACCCTGTTCAAACTGGTGCTGGGTCTGATCGAACCGACCGCCGGGCGAATCACGGTCGACGGCATTCAGGTTGGTGGCCGGGACTTCCGGCGCGCCCGCCAGTCCATCGGCTACCTGCCCGAAAACCTGGTGCTCTACGACAACCTGTCGGGTCTGGAGACCCTGCGCTTTTTTGCACGCCTCAAGGGCGCACCGCTGTCGCAATGTGGCGAGCTGCTGGACCGGGTGGGTCTGGCCAACTCCGCGCACCGTGCGGTTCGGGAGTACTCCAAGGGGATGCGCCAGCGTCTGTGGTTTGCACAGGCGCTGCTCGGCGCTCCCCGGCTGCTGCTGCTGGACGAGCCCACCACCGGCCTGGACCCTTCAGCCATCCGGCAGTTCTACGATCAGCTCGACCAGCTCCGGCAACAGGGCGTGACCATCGTGATCAGCTCGCACATCCTGGCCGAGCTGCAGCAGCGGGTGGACCGTCTGGCCCTGCTGGCCAGCGGCACCTTGCGCGCCGAGGGCACGGTAGCCGAGCTGCGCGAACGTTCGAGCAGGCCGGTGGTGTTCCTGGCCCGCGGCGACGAATCCGCTCGCCTTCGAGTCACTGCCGCACTGGATGGCCAGCCGGAGCTCGTCGTCAGGGCGACCGCAGAGCACCTGCTGCGCATAGACTGCCCGCGCGAGCAGAAGATGCCGGTGCTGCAAAAACTCGCAGCGGCCGGACCGAGCGACCTCCAGGTGCTGGAACCCACCCTGGAAGACGTGTATTTCGAACTGAGGGAGACGCCATGAACCGCTGGCTGCAACCGCGCCAGATCTGGGCCCTGGCCACCAAGGAGTTTCGCGACCGCCTGCGCAACCGCTGGGTGCTCGCGGTGGCGCTGGTGTTCACCGTGTTCTCGCTGTTGATCACCTACTTCGGCTCCGCCGCACAGGGCCAGATCGGACCGCGATCCATTGAGCTGACGATTGCCAGCCTGGTGAGTCTGGTGATCTACCTGATTCCGATGATTGCCCTGCTGCTGGGTTTCGATGCCGTCGTGGGTGAGCGAGAGCGCGGTTCGCTGGACCTGCTGCTGTCCTTGCCCATCACCCGCCTGGAGCTCCTGCTGGGCAAGTACGCGGGTCTCGCTGCTGCCCTGACGCTCTCCACCGTCGCAGGCTTCGCCATCGTGGCGGTGTTGCTGTACCAGCGCTTCAGCACCGCCGGCCTTTTCCACTATCTGGGGTTCGTGCTCAGCTCGGTCCTGCTGGGCCTGGCCTTCCTGAGTCTGGCGATGCTGCTGTCTGTGCTCGCTCGTGACCGCGCACGCGCCTCGGGCCTGGCGATTGCCCTGTGGTTCCTGCTGGTACTGGTGTTCGACCTGGCCTTGCTGGGGGTGCTGGTAGCCAGTGGCGGTGCCTTCGGTGGAGAGGGCTTTGCCTACCTGCTGCTGCTCAACCCGGCGGACATCTTCCGCGTGCTCAATGTGTTTTCTCTCGACGACGTACGCCGGCTCTATGGCTTGGCCAGC
>JAJPEW010000175.1 GCA_021166755.1 Hydrogenophaga sp.
CGCCACCAAGCCCGCCGACACCGCCGTGGTCTACATCGGGTTTCGCTGCATCCGCCCCTGATGCCGGGCCACCGTGGCGGCCAGGCGGGCGGCTACCCGGGCCGTCAGACCGTCGCGGTCCATCGGCGGATTGAGCTCGGCAATGTCGGCCGCCACCAGCTTGCCACTGGCGAGTACCGGTTGCATCAGCGCGAGGACGGTTGCCAGCGGTACGCCCAGCGCGGCCGGGGCCGACACCCCCGGCGCCTGACCACCCGGCAGCACATCCAGACACACCGTCAGGTAGACCGCATCGCAGGTGGCCAGATCCTGCACCAGCCGGTCGCGGGCGGTCTGAACACCGCTTTCGGTCTGCAAGTCATCATCCAGGGCATACCGGACGCCCAAGGCCTGCGCGCGATCGAACAGGGCCCGCGTGTTACCCAAAGGGCTGATGCCCAGCACGTGATATTCAAACGGTCGACCCTGGTTCGCGCACCAGTCGGCGATCTGGCGAAACGGTGTGCCCGAGTTGCCCATCGGCGCCTGACGCAGATCGAAGTGGGCATCGAAGTTGACGATCAGCAGTCGCCTGAGCGCCGGGCGTCCCTGCACGATGCCCTGGAAGGTCCCCCAGGCCACCTCGTGTCCGCCACCGAGCACCAGCGGCAGGGCGCCCTGAGAGAGCACCCTGGCCACCTGGTCGGCCAGGGCCGATTGCGCGGACTCCAGATCGTCCCCCGCCACCAGGACATCACCGGCGTCCCAGAGGGCCGGTTCATCCAGCACGGGAAGACTGGCCAGCGCGCGGCGCAGGGCCTGCGGGCCTTCCGACGCGCCGGCACGGCCACCATTGCGCTGCACGCCGGCATCGGACGCAAACCCGATCAGCGCGACCCCTTCGCGGGCATGGCTGCCCCAGGGCTGGATGCGCTGGTGCCAACGGGTGGTGTCACCGGCTTCGTCGGCATCCACACGGCCCGTCCAGACGAACGGCATGCTCATGGTCGCTCCTGTGCGCCCACCACCACTCGGTGGCAGGGGTTGTGGCCAAACCAGTAGGTCAGCTCGTTGGGGTGCTCAAGGTCCCAGGCGACGAAATCGGCGCGCTGCCCTGCCGACAGCTGGCCCCGATCTCGCAGACCCAGGGCCCGGGCTGCATGCGCCGTGATGCCCCGCACGGCCTCCAGCGGCGTGAGACGGAAGAAGGTGCAGGCCATGTGTGCCGCCAGCAGCAGCGACAGGCCGGGCGAGGTGCCCGGGTTGTGGTCGGTGGACACGGCCATGGGGACGCCCGCCTCGCGCAGCGCGGCGATGGGCGGCAGGCGGGTCTCGCGCAGCATGTAGAACGCGCCGGGCAACAGCACCGCGACGGTGCCGGCGGTCTTCATGGCCCGAATGCCGTCGGCGCTGAGGTATTCCAGGTGATCGCACGACAACGCGCCGAACGAGGCCGCCAGCGCGGCGCCGCCCTGATCGGAAAGCTGCTCGGCGTGCAGCTTGACCGGCAGGCCCAGCGCCTGCGCAGCCTCGAACACGCGCCGCGTCTGCGCCGGGGTGAAACCGATGCCCTCGCAGAAGGCATCCACCGCATCCACCAGCCCCTGGGCGTGCAGCGCCGGCAGCCAGTCGCAGACGGCACGGATGTAGTCGTCGGACCTGCCCTCGAATTCGGGCGGCAGGGCATGGGCACCGAGGAAGGTGGTGCGCACGTCGATGCGTCTGTCGGCGCCCAGCGCACGGGCGACACGCAGGCAGCGCGCCTCGGCTTCCAGGGACAGGCCGTAACCGGACTTGATCTCCAGCGTGGTCACGCCTTCGGCCATCAGCGCGTCCAGGCGCCGGGCGGCGCTGGCCAGCAGTTCGCCCTCGGACGCTGCACGGGTGGCCGCGACGGTGGACCGGATGCCGCCGCCTGCGCGGGCGATGACCTCGTAGCTGGCACCGTTCAGCCGCATCTCTGCCTCCCGCGCACGGTGGCCGCCGTAGACCAGATGGGTATGGCAGTCGATGAGGCCGGGGGTGACGAGCCGTCCGCCGAGGTCGTGCGCCTGCGCGTGGCGACCTGCCTCGGGCAGGGCGGACATCGAGCCGACCCAGGCGATCCGGTCGCCCTCGGTGAGCAGGGCGCCGTCGTCCACCAGACCCCAATCATCACCGGTCAGGGTGGCGAGGCGGGCATGACGCCAGAGTTGCAGGGGATGCATGGGACAGCGCTGAGAGCGGTGCAGGGGGGCTGGCCGCTCAAGGCCGCCAGAGCTCGGCGAGAACGTCGCCATTGCCGTCGGTGGCGTGACCCTGCAGCACCAGGCTGCGGGCGGCCTCGATGTCGGGCGCGAACAGACGGTCCTGGTCGTAGAACGGCACTTGCGCGCGCAACGTGGCGTGCGTGGCCTGCAGGCGCGGCGAGGTGCCCAGCGGACGGTGAAAGTCCACGCCCTGGGCCGCGGCCAGCCATTCGATGCCGAGGATGGTGGCGGTGTTGTCGGCCATCTCGGCCAGACGTCGGCCCGCGTAGGTGGCCATGCTCACGTGGTCTTCCTGGTTGGCGCTGGTGGGCAGGCTGTCCACGCTGGCCGGGTGGGCGTGCGACTTGTTTTCCGAGGCCAGCGCGGCGGCGGTGACGTGGGCGATCATGAAGCCGCTGTTCAGGCCCGGGTTGTCCACCAGGAAGGGTGGCAGACCCGAGAGCGTGCTGTCGATCAGCAGCGCGATGCGGCGCTCGGAAATGGCACCGATCTCGCTGATGGCCAGCGCCAGCGTATCGGCCGCAAAGGCGACCGGCTCGGCGTGGAAGTTGCCGCCCGAGAGCACCTCGTTGGTGTCGATGAACACCAGCGGGTTGTCGGTCACGGCGTTGGCCTCGGTCAGCAGCGTGCGCGCGGCGTTGGCGATCAGGTCACGGCAGGCGCCCATGACCTGTGGCTGGCAGCGCAGGCTGTAGGGGTCCTGCACGCGCTCGTCGTTGTCCATGTGGGAGAGGCGGATCTGGCTGCCCTGCAGCAGCGTGCGCGTGACGGCGGCCTGGGCAATCTGGCCGGGCTGACCGCGCGCGGCGTGGATGCGCGGATCGAAGGGCGCGTCGCTGCCCTTGGCCGCGTCGACGCAAAGTGCGCCGATGGTAGTGCCAGCATCGAGCAGTCGCTCGGCCATGAACAGGCCATGCAGTGCGAGTGCGGTCGAGACCTGCGTGCCGTTGATCAGGGCAAGCCCCTCCTTGGCGGCGAGCGTCAGCGGCGCGATGCCGACGGCCTTGAGCGCTTCGGCGGCTGGCCGGATCTCGCCGTGGACACGCACCGGGCCTTCGCCCATCAGCGCCAGCGTCATGTGCGACAGCGGCGCGAGGTCGCCCGAGGCACCCACGGAGCCCTTGACAGGGATCACCGGCATCACGCCCGCATTCAGCAAGGCCAGCAAGGTGTCGATCACCACCGGGCGGACACCCGAATAGCCACGTGCCAGGCTGGCGGCCTTCATCAGCATCACCAGGCGCACGGTGGCGTCGCTCATCGGTTCGCCAGTGCCGACCGAGTGCGAGAGGATCAGGTTGCGCTGCAGCTGCTCCAGCTGCTCGTCGGGGATGCGGGTCTTGGCGAGCTTGCCAAAGCCCGTGTTGATGCCGTAGGCCGCGTCGCCCTTGGCGACAATGGCGTGGATCGCGGCAGCCGAGGCATTGATGGCGGCGCGCGCGCCGGCGTCCAGCTGCACGGTGACCGGCTGCTGCCAGACCGCGCGCAGATCGGCCAGGCTCATCTGGCCGGGATGGAGGGTCAGTGAAGGGTTCATGGTGTCCAGTATCTCGTCAAATGCTCAGCCGATCATCGGCAGCTTCAGGCCGTGCTTCTTCGCTGTGGCCATCGCCAGCTCGTAGCCCGCATCCGCGTGGCGCATCACACCCGAGCCGCAGTCGTTCACCAGCACACGCGCCAAGCGCTCGGCCGCCGCGTCGGTACCATCGGCCACGATCACCATGCCCGAGTGCTGCGAGTAGCCCATGCCCACCCCGCCACCATGGTGCAGGCTGACCCAGCTGGCACCGCCGGCGGTGTTGAGCAGGGCATTCAGCAACGGCCAGTCGCTCACGGCGTCGCTGCCGTCCTTCATGGCCTCGGTCTCTCGGTTGGGGCTGGCGACCGAGCCGGTGTCCAGGTGGTCGCGGCCGATCACGATCGGGGCCTTGAGCTCACCCTTGCGCACCATCTCGTTAAAGGCCAGGCCAGCGATTTGGCGCTCGCCCAGGCCCAGCCAGCAGATGCGCGCCGGCAGACCCTGAAAGCTGATGCGCTCACGCGCCATGTCCAGCCAGCGGTGAGTGTGCCTGTTGGCCGGGAACAGTTCCTTGATCTTGGCGTCGGTCTTGTAGATGTCCTCCGGATCACCCGAGAGCGCGACCCAGCGGAACGGGCCCTTGCCCTCGCAGAACATGGGGCGGATGTAGGCGGGCACGAAGCCGGGGAAATCGAAGGCGTTCTTCACGCCCTGGTCGAACGCCACCTGGCGGATGTTGTTGCCGTAGTCCACCGTGGGGATGCCCATGGCCTGGAAGTCCAGCATGGCCTGCACGTGCACCGCACAGCTTTTCGCGGCGGCGTCCTTGAGCGCGGCGTGCTGCGACGGGTCACGCTGCGCGGCCTTCCACTGCGCCACGGTCCAGCCCGCCGGCAGGTAGCCGTTGATGAGGTCGTGCGCGGAGGTCTGGTCGGTCACCAGGTCGGGCTTGATGCCGCCGGCCTTGGCGCGTTTCACCAGCTCGGGCAGCAGCTCGGCGGCGTTGCCCAGAAGTGCGATGGAGACGGCTTCCTTCTTGCCGGTGTGTTCCTGGATGAGTGCCAGCGCGTGGTCGATGTCACGCGCCTGCTTGTCGACGTAGCGCGTGCGCAGGCGGAAGTCGATGCTGCTTTGCTGGCACTCGATGTTGAGCGAGCAGGCACCGGCCAGCGTCGCGGCCAGCGGCTGTGCGCCACCCATGCCACCCAGGCCTGCAGTGAGGATCCACTTGCCAGAGAGGTCGTTGTTGTAGTGCTGTTTGCCGGCCTCGACGAAGGTCTCGAAGGTGCCCTGCACGATGCCCTGGCTGCCGATGTAGATCCAGCTGCCGGCGGTCATCTGCCCGTACATGAACAGGCCCTTGCGGTCGAGTTCGTTGAAGTGGTCCCAGTTGGCCCATTTGGGCACCAGGTTGCTGTTGGCCAGCAGCACGCGCGGCGCGTTGGCGTGGGTCTTGAACACGCCCACCGGCTTGCCCGACTGCACCAGCAGGGTCTCGTCCTCGTTCAGGTCCTTGAGCGAGGCCAGGATCTGGTCGAAGCAGGCCCAGTCGCGCGCGGCGCGGCCGATGCCGCCGTACACCACCAGGTGCTGCGGGTTTTCGGCCACCTCGGGGTCGAGGTTGTTCTGGATCATGCGGAACGCGGCTTCGGCGATCCAGTTCTTGCAGTGCAACTGGCTGCCGCGCGGGGCGCGGATGACGCGGGTGGGGTCAAGGCGGGGATCGGGAGAGGGCGACATGTGATGCTCCGGGGTCATGGCTGATTGACCAGACATTTAGTCTAGTTAACAGTCTAAATGTATATACAACTCTATGAGCCAAAATCCGAGTTGTCAATACCTGCTCACCCGAACGCCGGGATCCTCAATGTCCGACAAACTGCCGGCTTACCAGACGATCAAGCGCCATGTGCTCTCCCGCATACAGGACGGTACCTGGCGCGAAGGCGATGCCATCCCCACCGAAGAGGCCTTGGCGCGCGAGTTCGGGGTCTCCCGCATGACGGTCAACCGCGCCATCCGCGAACTCAGCGACGAGCAGATCGTCGAGCGGGTGCAGGGTTCGGGGACCTTTGTGGCGCAGCAGAAATACCGGGCCACACTGGTCGAGATCCGCAACATCGCCGACGAGATCGCGGCGCGTGGCCACCGGCACCGCAGCGAACTGCAGTTGCTCGAGCGCACCCGGGCCACCGAGTCACTGGCCCGGCGCTTTGGCATCCGCGCCGGTGATCCCCTCTTCCACTCGGTGGTCGTGCACCTGGAGAACGAGCTGCCCATCCAGGTCGAGGACCGCCATGTCAACCCGCAGGTGGCGCCGGACTACCTGAGCCAGGACTTCACCAACCAGACCCCGAACGCCTACCTGATGCGTGTCGCCCCGCTGCAGGGGGTGAGCTTCGAGATTGAGGCCTGCACACCACCGGCGTCGGTGGGCGAGTTGCTGCAGATGCGCAGCGGAGAACCCTGCCTGGTGCTCCACCGGCAGACCCATTCACGGGGCCAGGTGGCCTCGGTGGCCTCGCTGTGGCACCCGGCCTCGCGCTACCGCTTCGCCGGCAGTTTCTGAGCCGCCGGGATCAGGCGCCGGGCGCCGCCAGATAGGGGCGCACCCAGCCCAGGCCGGCACGGGTGCCCGCACGCGGGCGGTACTCACAGCCGACAAAGCCCTGATAGCCGAGCTGGTCCAGCCGCTCGAAGAGGTGCGGGAAATGGACCTCGCCGGTGTCGGGTTCGTGGCGGTCGGGCACGCCCGCAATCTGGATGTGCCCCACGCCCGCCAGATGCCGTTCCAGCCGGCGGGTCAGGTCCCCTTCCATGATCTGGCAGTGGTAGAGGTCCATCTGTACCTTCAGGTTGGCCGCGCCGACCTCGGCCACGATGTCGTGGGCCTGCTGCTGCAGGCTCAGGTAATAGCCCGGCATGTCGCGCTGGTTGATCGGCTCGATCAGCAGCGTGATGCCCAGAGGCGCCAGCCGGGCGGCGGCGGCCCGCAGGTTGCCCACGTAGGTGGCGCGCAGGACCGCCGCATCGACCCCGGACGGCACGAGACCCGCCATGGCGTGCAGCCGCTGGCAACCGGTGACCCGGGCATAGTCGATGGCCTGGCTCAGGCCCGTGGCGAACGCTTCCTCCCGGCCGGGGTGACAGGCCATGCCACGTTCACCGGCCGACCAATCGCCCGGCGGCAGATTGAACAGCACCTGGGTCAAGCCATGGGCCTGCAGCTGGCTTGCGATGGCCTGGGCGTCGTGTTCATACGGGAAGAGAAACTCCACCGCCTGAAAGCCGTCACCGGCCGCCGCCGCGAACCGCTCCAGAAACGGCAGCTCGGTGTACATCATCGACAGGTTGGCGGCAAAGCGGGGCATGACGGGTCCTGGGGGTGGGTGGTCGGGGGCCATCATACAAACCGCGCGGCACCCCGCAGGCTCCAGAAATTACACCGATGGACATTTTCTGATCTCAGCTGTAATCTTTGTGCATGAATCCCAGCCCGCGTGCACTGATCCTCAGCCTCATGCTCGGCGCCGAGTCGCGTGGCGACGGGGTGCTGGGCGCGCGCGAGCTGCTGGCCGCCTGCGCCTTGTTCGGCGTCCCCGAAAGCACCGTGCGGGTGACCCTGACCCGTGCGGTGGCGGGCGGCCTGATGCGGGTCCCGCGACGGGGCAGCTATGCCCTGGGACCGGAGGCCCGGGCCCTGGCCGACGAGGTCCATCGCTGGCGCCGGACCGCATCGCTGATGGCCCCCTGGGCCGGGGACTGGATCGCCGTGCATGTGGGGGCCACCGGGCGCAGCGACCGGGTCGCCTTGCGTGCCCGTGAGCGTGCCTTCGGCCTGCTGGGCATGGCCGAGTTCGAGCGCGGCCTGCACCTGCGGCCCAACAACCTGTGTGGTGGCGCCGGCTCACTGCGGCAACGCCTGCAGGCCCTGGTGCCGGCGGGCACCGACATCGGCACCGTATTCCTGCTGCAGGACCTGTCGGACACCGACACGCAGCGCGCCCACGGGCTGTGGGACACATCGGCGCTGGACCACGCGTACCGTGACACCACCGCACGTCTGTGCGCCTGGCTGGACGACTACAGCCGCCTGGCGCTGGACCGGGCCGCGCGCGAATCGTTCACGCTGGGTCACGACGCGATCCGCCAGCTGATGTTCGACCCGCTGCTGCCAGCCCCCCTCATCGACCATGGGGCGCGGGAGCGCTTCATGCAGGCGGTCGTCCGCTTCGACGACGCTGGCCAAGCGATCTGGCAGCGCTTTCTGACCGCGGCCCGTCAGCAGGACCCGCGCGACCGATTCCCCGTCACCCCACACCCACTGGATCAGGAGACCGCCCCATGAACGTGCGCGACATGTTGCCACCCCACCACGCCTACCTGGCCGACACCCACGAGGTGCACAACACCGGCAGCGAACTGGTGGACTACAACATGTACCGTGCGGACCGGGCGCTGGTGGAAGCGGTGCACCGGGAAGGCGCCGGGTGGGCCGATGCGTCGCTGGCCGACTTCGGGCGCCTGACAGGGTCGGCTGATTACATGGAGCTGGGCGCACTGGCCAACCGCCATGCGCCCGAGCTGGACACCCACGACCGCTTTGGCCGCCGCGTGGATCTGGTGCGGTTCCATCCGGCCTACCACCAGCTCATGCGCACCGCCATCGAGCGCGGCCTGCACGCCTCGCCCTGGACCGCACCCGGGACCGGTGCCCATGTGGCGCGGGCAGCCCACTACTACCTGCAGACCCAGGTGGAGGCTGGCCATGGCTGCCCCCTGACCATGACCTTTGCCAGTGTCCCCGCACTGCAGACCACACCCGCCCTGGCGGCCGAGTGGATCCCCCGCATCACGGCCCGGGAGTATGACCCGCGCAACGTCCCCGATGCGGCGAAGCCGGGCGTGACCATCGGCATGGCTATGACCGAGAAGCAGGGCGGCTCCGACGTGCGCGCCAACACCACGCGGGCCTACCCGGCGGGTACCGCCACCGGGCCGGGCGCCGCCTATGAACTGGTGGGTCACAAGTACTTTGTGTCCGCCCCCATGTGCGATGCCTTCCTGGTGCTGGCGCAGACACCGGGCGGCCTGTCCTGTTTCCTGCTGCCCCGCTGGCGCCCCGACGGCACCAAGAACCCGATGCAGGTGCTGCGCCTCAAGCGCAAGATGGGCAATGTGTCCAACGCCAGCAGCGAAACCGAGCTGCGAGGCGCGCTGGCCTGGATGGTGGGCGAGGAAGGCCGCGGCGTGCGCACCATCATCGAGATGGTGGCCATGACCCGCTACGACTGCATGATCGGCTCCAGCGCGGGACAGCGCATGGCCGTCTCGCTGGCCCTGCACCACTGTGCCCGGCGTTCCGCCTTTGGCCAGGTGCTCAACCAGCAGCCCCTGATGCAGAACGTGCTGGCCGACCTGGTGCTGGAGCAGGAGGGGTCGCTCGCGCTGACCATGCGCATGGCCCGGGCCCTGGACCACCGCACCGATCCGCATGAGGATGCGCTGGTGCGGCTGGTGACCGCCGTGGGCAAGTACTGGATCTGCAAGCGCACGCCGCAGCACGCCTACGAGGCCATGGAGTGCATCGGCGGCAGCGGCGTGATGGAGGACAGTCCGTTTCCGCGCCTGTACCGGGAAGCCCCGGTCAACGCCATCTGGGAAGGCAGCGGCAACGTGCAGTGCCTGGACGTGCTGCGCGCGATGCAGAAATCGCCGGCGGTGGTCGGGGCCTTCTTCGATGAGCTGGGCAAGGCGCGCGGGGGGAACACGCTCCTTGACCGCGCCGTCGCGGCGCTGAAGGCCGAGTTCGCCGATCTGGCCGACCTGGAGTACCGGGCGCGGCAGGTGGTCGACCGGATGGCCCTGACGATCCAGGCGGCACTGCTGGTGCAGCATGCCCCCGCCGCCGTGGCCGATGCCTTCTGTGCCTCGCGGCTGGACGGAATGGCCGACCGGCAGTACGGCACGCTGCCTCGCGGCGTGGACTGCCGGTTCATCATCGATCGCGCCACGCCGCAGGTCTGAACATGTCAGGCGATGGCCGCCGCCCCTTGCTGCAGCACGTCCAGCATCGACTGCATGGCCGGGTGCTTGAGCGACTCCGGCGTGGCCAGCAGACCGATGCCCTCCAGGGCGCTCACGTCGGTGACGTCCAGGGCACAGGCCAACCCCCAGGCGCACAAGGAATGCCCCAGGCTTCGCGGGATCAGCACCAGCGTCTCGTTGTCTTTCAGGATTTCCACCAGAAACGCCAGTGAGGTGGTGGTCACCGGATGGATGTGAAGCGACGCGTCGGCCGTCGCCGAAAACCGGTCCATCAGGTCCCGCACCCGCATGCCGGCGGGCGCCAGCAGCCACCGCGCCTGCACCAGATCGGCCATGCGCAGACCCGGCTGTCCAGCCAGCGGATGCTGCCGACCGACCAGCACCACCGCCTCGTCCTGCAGCAAAGGATGAAACGTCACAAGGGCCGGCAGGGGCGAAGGTTGGCGGCTGAGTACGGCATCCAGGCCACCGGAGATCAGCGACTCCATCAGATGCTCGCCCTTGTCTTCACGAACCTCCAGTCGGATGCCGGGATGGCGGGAAACAAAGTCCCGCACCACAAGGCGGGCCAGCGACGATGCAGCCGCCGGGATCATCCCGATCCGCAGCAGGCCCTCTCCCTGCTGCAAGGCGCTCAGTGATTCGGTGGAGGCCTGGAGGGCCGCGAGCATCTGGCGGACTACCGGGATCAGCAACTGTCCGGCCGCGGTGGTGCGCATCCCCCGCGCGTGCCGCTCAAAGAGCGGCGTGTCGATCAGCTGCTCCAGTTCGGCCAATGCCTGGGTGGCCGCTGGCTGGGTAACACCCACCTGCTCGGCCGCCCGCCGCAGATTGCCCTGGTCGGCGATCGCCACCATCAACTGCAGGTGACGCAAGCGCGCACGCCCCAGCAGTCGGGCATAGAGAACGGCTGACGCGGGGGCGGATGGCATGGCAGCGATGTCCGAACAGCAATAAGCAAAGCTTATCACCAAGTCAAAAAGCGATTGGTGCGTCTGTACCCGACCCGGGACAATCCCATCAGCTGAGGCTCTGCATCGTCCAAGCTCCCATATGTGAAAGGTATCGCCATGCACCGTTTCTTCCCCACCCTTCCGATGTCGCGCCGCCGCAGCCTGATGGCGCTGGCTCTGGCCGCGGCCAGCGTGGCGCCTGGTCTGGCGAGCGCACAGGCCTATCCCCAGCGTGCCATCAAGCTGGTGGTGCCGTTTGCGCCGGGCGGCTCCACCGACATCGTGGCCCGACTGGTGGCCGAGAAGATGCGCGCCAGCCTGGGACAGGCGGTGGTGGTCGAGAACAAGGCGGGTGCAGGCGGCATGGTGGGGGCCGAAGCCGTGGCCAAGGCCGCACCGGATGGTTACACCATCGGCGTGGGCACAGTGAGCACGCTGACCGTCAATCCCCTGTTGCTCAAGGCCAGCCGGGTAGATCCCTTGAAGGATTTCACCCCCATCACGACCCTGGCCAGCATCCCGTCGGTGATCTCGCTGTCCCCCTCGTTCCCGGGCAAGAGCTTTGCCGAGTTCCAGGCCGAGGTGCGCCGCAAACCCGACTTCTATACCGCCGGTTCGCCCGGCATCGGCTCCATCGGCCACCTCATCATCGAAGCGATGAACGAGGACATGAAGATCGACATCCGCCATGTGCCTTACCGGGGCATGGGACCGGCCATCACCTCAGCGCTGTCCGGCGAGACCCAGATCCTCAGCGACCAGTACCCCTCTTCGGCCGCCCACATCAAGGCGGGCAAGCTGCTTCCGGTGGCCGTGGCTGCGGGCAAGCGCCTGGCCGACCTTCCGCAGGTCCCCACCCTCAAGGAGCTGGGCTATGCCGACCTGAATGACCTGGCCATCACCTGGTTTGGCCTGGTGGCGCCTCCCGGACTGCCCGCTGACATCCAGAAGAAGTTGCACGCCGCGGCGCTGGACGCGCTCAAGGACCCAGGCTTGCTGTCCAGGCTCAAGGACATGGGGGTGGAGCCGGTCGGCAACACCGCCGAAGAGTTCCGGCAGCTGATGGCCCAGGGACTGGCGCGTAACCAGCGGATCATCCAGTCGCGCCGCATCACCGCCGAGTGAGCCAGCCCATGACCCACACTGTCCCAGCCACCCGGGCGACCCGCATCGACATGATCGCGCGTGCGCAGCACGAGCGCGTGGTTCAGTGGCGGCGGCGCATGCACCGCCATCCCGAGCTGTCCTTCCAGGAGTTCGACACCGCAGACTTTCTCGAGCAGGAGTTGCGTCAGATTCCAGGCCTGTCCGTCACGCGCCCCACGCGCACCAGCCTGGTGGCCAGCTTGCGCGGGGCACAGCCGGGTCGGACACTGGCCATCCGCGCCGACATCGACGCCCTGCCGATCCAGGACCAGAAAACCTGCGACTATGCCTCGGCCAACCCCGGTGCCATGCATGCCTGCGGCCATGACGGCCACGCCGCCATGCTGCTCGGGGCCGCGCATGTGCTGAGCGCCCTGCGGGACGAGCTGCCCGGTCAGGTGCGGTTCTTTTTTCAGCACGCCGAGGAACAGCACCCCGGCGGTGCCCAGGAAATGGTCGACGCTGGCGTGATGGCGGGGGTGGACCGAATCATCTCGGCCCACGTGATGTCCACCGAGGACACCGGGCAGATCACGGTACTCGATGGCCCCGCGCTGGCCAGTTCGGACCGCTTCGTGCTGAAAATTCTGGGCAAGGGCGGCCACGCCGCCAACCCCGACCGCTGCATCGACCCGGTCTGGATCGCCTCGCAGGTGGTGGCCAACCTGCAGGCCGTGGTGGCCCGCAACACCGATCCGCACCAGGCCCTCATCGTGTCGGTCACCCGCTTTCATGCCGGTGAGGCGTTCAATGTCATTCCCGATACCGCCGAGCTTGGCGGCTCGGTCCGGTGCTTCAGCGATACCGTTCGTCAGGGCGTGCCCGGGCTGATCGAAAGGATCGCGCAAGGGGTGGCGATCGCCCACGGCGCGACCTGCGAACTGCAGTACATCCGCGGATACAGCCCCGTGGTCAACGATCCGGTGGTGGCTGGCGCGCTGCGACAGGTCGTGCAGCAGGTCATGCCCCAGGTCCGGCTGACGACCATCCCGCCACTGCCCAACAGCGAGGATTTCAGTGCGTTTCTGCCGCATGCGCCCGGGGCCTACGCCTTCATTGGCGCGCGCAGCGCTGCCAAGGGCATCAGGCACCCGCACCACCATCCCCACTTCGACTTTGACGAAGATGCGCTGCTGCACGGCGTGCAGTTGTTTGCCCACGCGCCGTTTGCCCTCAACACCGACGATTGACCATTCAGACGCATACTTATAATAGGCATACTTATTATTTTCGGCATTCCTTTTCCACACCTCTCCCACGCTTGAAAGCACTGACAAAAATGCGCACCGAACTGAAACTCTCCCTGCTCGCCGCCGCCGTGGCCCTGGCTGCCTGCGGCAAGAAAGAAGAGGCAGCGGCCCCTGCCGCCTCCACCGCATCCACCCAGACACTGGTGGTCAAGATCGGCCACGTGGGCGCCACCAGCGGCGGCGCGGCCCACCTGGGCAAGGACAATGAAAACGGTGCGCGCATGGCCATTGACGAGCTCAATGCCGCGGGCGTCCAGATCGGCGGGCAGACCGCGCGCTTCGAACTCATGGCCGAAGACGACGCCGCCGATCCGAAGCAGGCCACGGCCGCCGCCCAGAAGCTGGTCGACGCCAACGTCAACGGCGTGGTGGGTCACCTGACCTCCGGCGCGACCCTGCCCGCTTCGCAGCTCTATCACGACGCGGGCATCCCCCAGATCACCCCCTCGTCCACCAACCCCAAGTACACCCGCCAAGGCTTCCCTGGCGCCTTCCGCCTGGTGGCCGACGACACCCAGCAGGGTGGCGCGATGGGCCGCTACACCGTGCAGAACCTGCAAGCCAAGACCGTGGCCGTCATCGACGACCGCACGGCCTATGGCCAGGGTCTGGCCGACGAGTTCGAGAAGGCCGCTGTCGCCGCCGGCGCCCAGCTGGTGGGACGCGAGTACACGAACGACAAGGCCACGGACTTCAACGCCATCCTCACGTCCCTCAAGGACAAGAAGCCCGATGTCATCTTCTACGGCGGCATGGACGCCGTGGGTGGACCGATGCTGCGCCAGATGAAGACCCTGGGTTTCGCCTCGAAGATGGTGGGCGGCGACGGCCTGTGCACGGCCGAGATGATCACGCTGTCGGCCGAGGCGCTGGGCGATGAGCAGGTCTACTGCGTGGAAGCCGGTGGCGTCGATGGTGACGAAGTCGCGGTGAACGAGAAGTTCCGCGCCGACTTCAAGGCCAAGTACGGTGTCGATGTGCAGGCCTACGCCGGCTATGCCTACGACGGCGTGAAGCTGTTGGCCGCCGCCATGCAGACCGCCGGCTCGGCAGAGCCCCAGAAGTACCTGCCGGCCCTCAAGGCCATCAAGTACCAGGGCGCTTCCGGCAATGTGGAATTCGACGAGAAGGGCGACCGCAAGAACGCCGCGCTGACCCTCTACACCTTCAAGGCCGGACAACGGGTCAAGCTGGCTGTCATCCGCTGAGCGGTTGGTCCTCAGGCCCGGGGCCGGTGCCGCTGCAGCCCTTCCAGCAGGGCGGGCACCATGGCCTCGGACTTTTCGGCCACGAACAGCGCGCCCTTGCCCAGGGCGTGCTGCTTGAGCTGCTCATCCACCACCGCCGACACCACGGCACAGGCCAGGCCAGGGCAGATCTGGAGCACCTTGGCCACCAGTTGGGCGCCCGCCATGGTGGGCATGTTGTGATCGAACACCGCCAGGTCGATCGCAGGACCGTGCGTCCTCACGTACTCCAGGGCCTGGTAAGGATCTGACAGGGCGTGGGCCCGGTGCCCCTCCCGGGCGCAGGTCCGCACCACCATGTCGTTGATCTGATCGTCGTCATCCACGTACAGGAGATGGCGCGCTGGCCCGGTCGACGAGGCTGTCATGGCCGACGCAGCCGGCACCTCGGCGGCCACGGGTGTGGCGCTTTCGAGCCAGAGGTCAAACGTGGTGCCCACCCCTTCAACGGAGTGAAGCTTGAGGCCGGCCCCGTGCTCCTTGAGAATGCCGTGCACGACCGACAGCCCCAGACCGGTGCCCTGCCCGCGCTCCTTGGTGGTGAAGAAGGGCTCGAAAATCCGCTGGGCCGTGTCGGGCGACATCCCTCGTCCGTTGTCCTGCACGCGCAACCACACGCCCTGGCGATGGACCGGCGCAGAGCTTTGCAGCACGGCGTGTCCGGGCAGCGCTTCAAACGCCTCCCGCAGGGCCGCCGCCAACACCACCTGCACCCGCCCGTCGAACTGGTCGGTCACCGCATGGAGGGCGTTGGTCCCCAGGTTCAGCAACACCTGCTCCATCTGGGTCGCATCCGCCAGCACCACCGGCAGATCGGCGTCCGAGGCCGTGTCCACGCGGACCCCGGGCGGCGCCGTGGTCTTGAGCAGCGAGCAGGCCTCCTGAACCACCGGCAGCAGATCGATAGCGGTCTTGCGGGGCAGCTCCTTGCGGGCAAAGGCCAGGATCTGCCGTACCACCGCGCGGGCACGTCGGGCCGCCTTCTGGATCTGCTCGACACTCTCGCGCAGCTCGCCCTGGGGCGGGGCTTCTTCCAGCGCCAGCGAGGCATTGCCCAGCACGGCCGCGAGGATGTTGTTGAAGTCATGGGCAATGCCACCGGCCAGGGTACCCAGCGCCTCCATCTTCTGAGCCTCGCGCAGCTGCACCTCCAGGGCGTGCCGGGCGTCCTCGGCGGCCATGCGTTCGGACAGGTCGAAGTCGATGCAGAAGAACTCGGGATGGCCGCCCGCATGGTCGAGCAGCACGTGCCCGGAATACACATGAACATCCGAGCCGTCCTGGTGACGCAAGGTCAGCTCGCCGGACGGGATGGCCTCGCCTGTGCGAAGCATGTCGGCCGTGGCCGCCACCACCCCCTCACGCATGCCATCCGGAATGATCAGGTCCAGCAGGCTGCGCCCCAGGGCCTCTTCCTGCGTGTAGCCGTACAGACGCTCGGAGGCGGCGTTCCAGAACCGGCACACCAGCTGGCTGTCGTAGCCCTGCACCGCCACGTTGGGAATGGCCTCGATGAGCCGCCGAAAGCGCTGCTCGCTGGCCCGTTGGGCCTCCTGGGCGGCACGGTTGTCGGTCTGGTCCATGACCAGCACGTGCCAGAGCAGCGAACCGTCGGACTCCCGGATCGGGCGCCCCATGCCGTGCAGCCACTTGCGTCGACCCGACCGGGTGGTGATCCGCCACTGGCAGTCCCAGTCGCGCAGGTCGCGGGCACAGTCCTCCACACTACGGCGCATCTCCGGCAGATCGGCCGGCTCCACCATCGCCCACAGGGAGGCCATGTCCTGTTCCACGGCGGTGCGGTCCAGCTCCCAGATCTCGAAGCAGGCCTGGGTCATGTGCTCCAGACGGCCCTCCCCATCCACCCCCACCCGGTACCGGAAGACGGCACCGGGCAGGAATGCGGACAGGCCTTCGTAATCGGACAGATCTCTGGGATTCATGCCGGCGCCACACCCCTGTGAAGTGGCGTCAGGAAGGTCCGGCACGCCATTCGATGCGCCTGTGCCCAGATCCGTCCCGGTCCGCCACGTTGATGGTTCTTGTGGCGCCAAGTGTGGTCAGAGATCCCTGATGTGTCAATTTGCTACTGACCCTGCCCCAGTGCAAACCCCTGGACACCGTCGAAGGCGTACAGGTTTTCGGTCTTGATGACATCGGTGCCCTGCCCCACGATGGCGCCGAGCAGCGCCACGACATCGGCCGGCGCCACCTCGCCTCCTTGCTCGGCGGCCATGAAGCGGCAGCGCCAGTGGTCGGTGCAGAAGGTCTCCGGGAAGCCCTGCGGCCAGACCTTGACGCCTCGGTTGGTGATCATCTGCAGCCGCAGCGATGGCAGGCTCAGGGACCCGATGGCGGCCGCCAGCGCGTCCGGCGTGGT
Source organism: Hydrogenophaga sp. (assembly GCA_021166755.1). GTDB lineage: Bacteria > Pseudomonadota > Gammaproteobacteria > Burkholderiales > Burkholderiaceae_C > Hydrogenophaga > Hydrogenophaga bisanensis. The sequence goes on from JAJPEW010000175.1 coordinate 16,772, forward strand.
CGATGCCTGGTGCACGAAAACATCCACCCCCAACAGGCTCTTGCGCGCCGGCGCCTGCACGGACAAGGTCGGCGCCGACACGGCGGTGGGTGCCGCCTCGGGAGCCTGCTGGTAACTGACCGGCGCGAGGGTGCGTGGCGTGCGCCCCAGACGCTCGATGATCGCGTCGGCAAAGTCCATGCTGCCAAACGGGCGCGAGAGCCGGGACGAAGCATGGCCGGCCAGGTCAGCGGTGAACACCCCGTCCTCCAGGGTGCACAGCCAGGCGTTGTGGATCCTGGCGGCGACATCGGGCTGGCGGATGTGCACCAGCATCATCACGGCCGCCAGCAGCAGTCCGCTGGGGTTGGCAATGCCCTTGCCGGCGATGTCTGGCGCGCTGCCGTGGATGGCCTCGAACATGGCCACATGCTCGCCGATGTTGGCGCTGCCGGCCAGCCCCACGCTGCCGGTCATCTCGGCCACGATGTCGCTGAGGATGTCGCCATACAGGTTGGTCGTGACGATGACATCGAACTGCTCTGGCCTTGTGGCCACGCGGGCGGCGCCGATGTCGATGATCATGTGCTCGGTCTGGATGTCGGGGTAGCCGGTGGCGATCTCGTCAAACACCTGGTGGAACAGACCATCGGTCATCTTCATGATGTTGTCCTTGGTCATGCAGGTGATCTTGCGCCGGCCGTTCGCACGGGCGTACTCGAAGGCGTAGCGGATGATCCGCTCGCAGCCGGGGCGGGTGATCAGCTTGAGGCACTGCACCACCTGATCGGTCTGCCGGTGCTCGATGCCAGCGTAGAGGTCTTCCTCGTTCTCGCGGACGATGACGATGTCCAGCTTGGGGTGGCGTGTGGCCACGAAGGGGCTGTAGCTGACACAGGGGCGCACGTTGGCGTACAGGCCCAGGGTCTTGCGGATCGTCACGTTCAGGCTCTTGTAGCCCCGGCCGCTGGGGGTGGTGATTGGCCCCTTGAGCAGGACCCGGGTGCGGCGCAGGCTGTCCCAGGACTGGGGAGCGATGCCGCTGGTGTGGCCCTGCAGGTACAGCTGCTCGCCGATCTCGATGGTCTCGGGCGCGATGCGCGCGCCCGCCGCCTGCAGCACCTTGAGGGTGGCCTGCATGATCTCGGGCCCGATGCCATCACCCGCGGCCACCGTGATCGGCACCGGCGTAACCGTGACGGTGCCGCCATCGATATCGCTGCCGCTCAGCAGATGGGAAGGTACATCGTTTTTCATGGTCGCTTTCTCTGAAATGGGTTGGGGTGAAGCGACTGTAGGCAGACCCATTCATAAATACAATTTCTTTGTTTTCATGAAGCACATAGACTTGAATCTATGTTTCTGGAGTGCCGTCCATGCCATCGCCCATCAAGCGCCTGATGCGCATTTCGCCGCAGCAGCTGCGCGCCTTCGAGACCACGGCGCGGCTGATGTCGATCACCCGTGCCGCCCGCGAACTGCACGTCAGCCAGCCCACCATCAGCGTGCAGCTCAGGCAGCTCGCCGAGCTGATCGGTGAGCCCCTGTTCGAGCCGGTCGGCCGCGGCATCCGCCTGACCCTGGCCGGCGAAGCCCTGGTCGAGGCGGTGGGCGAGATCAGCTCGACCTGGCAGCGTTTCGAAGGTCGCCTATCGGATCTGCGGGGGCTGGTCAGGGGCCGGCTGCGCATCGCCGCGGTCACGACGGCCGAGTACTTCGTGCCCGACCTGCTGGGGCCTTTCGGTGCACTGCACCCCGGCATCGACATCGAGCTGGCGGTCGAGAACCGTGACCGGGTGATTGCCCGGCTGCACCAGCAGGTCGATGACCTGGCGGTGATGATGTTGCCGCCCGAAGA
>JAJPEW010000185.1 GCA_021166755.1 Hydrogenophaga sp.
CCGGTCATCACCTCGTCGAACACGAACAGCGCGCCGTGCTGTGTGCACAGCTCGCGGATGCGTTTGACAAACGGCACGCTGGCGCGCACGAAATTCATGTTGCCGGCGATCGGCTCGATCATCACGCAGGCGATGTCCGAACCCTGCTGCGCGAACGCGGCTTCGATCTGCTCGACATTGTTGTATTCGAGGACCAGGGTGTGTTGCACCACCTCGGGCGGCACGCCGGCGCTGGTCGGATTGCCAAACGTCGCCAGACCCGAGCCGGCTTTCACCAGCAACGCATCGGCGTGGCCGTGGTAGCAGCCTTCAAACTTGATGATCGTCTTGCGGCCCGTGGCGCCGCGCGCCAGCCGGATGGCGCTCATGCCCGCTTCGGTGCCCGAGCTGACCAGGCGCACCATTTCCAGGCTGGGCACCAGCTTGATGATCTCCTCGGCGAGCTCGATCTCCCGTTCGGTGGGGGCGCCAAACGAGAAGCCGTCCAGCGCGGCCTTCTGCACCGCCTCGAGCACCGCCGGATGGCCGTGGCCCAGAATCATCGGCCCCCAGGAGCCGATGTAGTCGATGTACTTCTGGCCGTTGGCATCCCAGAAATAGGCGCCCTGCGCGCGCTGTACGAAACGGGGTGTGCCGCCGACCGCGCGGAAGGCGCGCACCGGAGAGTTCACCCCGCCCGGGATGCGTTGCTTGGCTCGTTCAAACAGGTCGAGATTGCGATCACTCATGGTGGGCTTGTTCAGTGCTTGGTGGTGTCCAGGGGAAAGTCGTTGGCGTCCAGCGTGCTGTCACCGGCATCGGGACTACTTTCTGTCGAGGGGGGCTCGTCCTCCTCCTCGCCGTCATGCGCCCAGAACAGGCGGTCCGGCACGGCATGGCCCATGCCCGGCTGAAAACCCGCGTCCAGACACTGGTCCAGGTAGGTCAGCGCCTCGGCGCAGGCGGCCTGGAGGTCGCAGCCCCCGGCGATCAGCGCACACAGTGCGGCAGACAGGGTGTCGCCGGCACCACAGAAAGTGGCCTCAAAGCGCTCATAGCGCGCCGACGCAAGCACTTCCTCGGGGCTGGCCAGGTGGCTCTCCAGATACTGATCGGCGGCATTGAAGCCCGTCACCAGGGTGTAGGGCACGCCATGAACGGCCGCGGCACGGGCCACTTCCCGGGCGTTCGGCAGGCGATCTCCCTCCCAGTCGGGCAGCAGCCATCGGCACAGCGTGCTGTGATTGCCCACCAGCACGGTGGTTTGTGGGAGCAGCAGCTCGGTGACGGCGTCCAGGTAGTTGTCAATGGCCAGCTCGTCCCACCAGGACAGGTCGGGCATGTAGGTGATCACCGGCACTTCGCTGTAGTCGCTGGTGATGCCCGCGATGGCGCCCAGGTTCTCGGGGGTGCCGGCAAACCCCACCTTGAAGGCCCGCACCGGCATGTCCTCCAGCGCGCAGCGCGCCTGGTCGGTCACTGCTTCCTCATCGAAGGCGATGTGATCATGTACTTCGGAGGTGTCGCGCACATAGCTGCCGGTGACCACCGACAGCACGTGCACCGAGGCGCTGGACATGGCGGTCAGGTCGGCGCTCAGCCCGCCGGCGCCGCTGGGGTCGTTGGTGTTGAACACCATCACGCAGGGCAGCGACTCTCCGCGGGTGACGGAAGACTCTGGGGGCAGAAGGGACGAAGGGGTGTCGGACATGGTCAGCCGGCGGGCTGGACGGCCCGGTTGGCGCAGCGCGGGGGGCCGAGCCGATGGATGAGGGTAAAACCGGTGGTGAACGGGCGCATTGACCCCACGGTCGCTCTATACAATCGCCGCATTCTATCTGTCAGAGACCCCTTTCAACATGAGCGAGAGCAAGACCTGGATGTGCCTGATCTGCGGCTGGATCTATGACGAGGCTGCCGGTGATCCCGAGCACGGCATTGCGCCAGGCACTGCCTGGGCCGATGTGCCCATGAACTGGACCTGTCCGGAATGTGGCGCCCGCAAGGAAGATTTTGAGATGGTCCAGATCTGAGCTGGCGCAAAGGCTTTGCACGGCGGGCCGGTGGTATCCTGCCGGACATGAGTAATAAGCCGGTGTTAACCGGCGTCCATCGTAAGTGTGGAGGACATTCGTGAGCACAGCACCCGCCCTCAAGGTACTGGTCGTCGACGACAGCAACACCATTCGCCGCAGTGCGGAGATTTTTCTCAAGCAGGGCGGTCACGATGTCCTGCTGGCCGATGACGGCTTCGATGCCCTGGCCAAGATCAACGACTACCAGCCCGATCTGGTGTTCTGCGACATCCTGATGCCCCGCCTCGACGGCTACCAGACCTGCGCAATCATCAAACGCAACTCGCGTTTCGCCGACATTCCCGTGGTGATGCTGTCTTCCAAGGATGGCGTGTTCGACAAGGCCCGCGGGCGCATGGTCGGCTCCCAGGAATACCTCACCAAACCCTTCACCAAGGACCAGCTGCTGCAGGCCGTGCAGCAGTTTGGCGTTCACCACCACCACGGAGCAGAGTGATGCCCATCCAGAAAGTGCTTGTTGTCGACGATTCCAAAACCGAACTCATGGTTTTGTCGGATCTGTTGGGAAAAAATGGCTACACCGTGCGCACCGCCGAGAATGCGGAAGAAGCCTTTCGTCGGCTCAGCGAGGAAAAGCCGGATCTGATCCTGATGGACGTGGTGATGCCCGGTCAGAATGGCTTTCAGTTGACCCGGGCGATTGCCAGGGACCCTCAGTATTCCAGCATCCCGATCGTCATGTGCACCAGCAAGAACCAGGAGACCGACCGCGTCTGGGGTATGCGTCAAGGTGCTCGCGACTACGTCACCAAACCGGTGGACGCCGAGGAGCTGATTTCCAAGATCAAGGCATTGGGCTGACCATCCGGTCTGACCGAGCCCACCTCGCCCCAGCATGGCCAACCGACAATCACTCAAGGAACTGCAGGAGCGCCTGGCCAGGCGGCTGACCGCCGCCCGGACCGAGGCGGCCACCGTGTCCTGGTTGGCGGTGGAAGCCGGCAATCACCGGTTTCTCCTGCCCCTCGTTCAATCCGGCGAGATCTTCCCCTGGTCGTCGGTCCAGGTGGTTCCCTATACCAAGACCTGGTACCTGGGGGTAGCGAACCTGCGTGGCGGCCTCAACGGGGTCATTGATCTGGCCGGACTGGTGACCGGGCAACCGTCTTCCGCCGACCGTGTCACCTCCGAATCGCGACTGGTCAGTTTGCACTCTGCGCTGGGTGTGAACGCCGTGCTCTGGATTGACCGCCTGCTGGGGTTGCGCAATCCGTCGAGTTTTTCGTCCGTGGGTGAGCGTCCCGCGGACGCTCCCGCTTACGTCACCCGTGTGCTGTTTGACGCGCAAGGCCTTGCCTGGCAGGAACTCGACCTGCAGCAACTGGCCGGCGAACCCGAGTTTCTGGCGATTGCCGCCTGATTCGCGGGGTCGGCTGGCGCGCATCTGTTTCGGGAGATCGTGGCGCGGGCCTGTCCATCGACATTCCCGTGCCACTTTTGGTTTTTCTGTTGGAAGGTAATTTCATGGCCATCTTCGATAGCATCCAGGCATTGATCAAGAAGAAGGATTCCCGCAGCGACGAGCTGGACATCACCCAGTCGTCCGAGCAGGACATTGCCCGGCTCGCTGCTGAACGCCTGGCGCCGGCGCCGGGAGAGGATGGCTACGCCGAAAGCCAGCTGTTGACCACCAACGAAGAGCACATGGCCAAGGCCGGGCTCGTCGACATTCCCTTGCTGGGTCGCAAGTCGGCCGCCCAGCACCAGCGGACCCTGACCCTGATGCTGGGCGCCGGCATCCTGGTGCTGGGTGGTACCACGCTCTACGTGCTGAGCCAGACCGACAAGGTCAGCCAGCAGGTGGCCGCCACCGGTCAGGCGCTCATGCAGTCGCAGCGACTGGCCAAGAGCGTGTCACAGGCGCTGGTGGGCAGTCCCAGTGCCTTCCCCGAAGTGCGCGAGAGTTCCGATGTGCTGGCGCGCACGGCTCGCGGTCTCAAGAACGGAGATGACCAGCTGGGTATCGCTGCCTTGGGCGGTGGGCTGGTGGTCACGCTCGATGAGGTTCTGCCCAAGGCCGAGCAGGCCGAGGCCAACGCCAAGGCCGTGCTGGCCCAGGAAAAGATCCTGACCCAGGTGGGCGATGCCCTGCGAACCATCAACCGGCAGTCTTCCGACCTGCTGGAGATCGCCGAGACCGTGTCCTCGCTCAAGCTGCAGCAGAACGCGGCGGCGTCCGAACTGTCCGCCGCCGGTCAGCTGGTGATGCTGACCCAGCGTATCGGTAAGTCGGCCAACGAGTTCCTGACGATGGAAGGCGTGAGCCCCGAAGCGGTGTTCCTGCTGGGCAAAGACCTGAACACCTTCAAGGAAGTGGCCGAAGGTCTGCTCAAGGGCAGCGAGGAACTTCGCCTGTCACCTGCGCGTGACGAGCAGGTCAAGGAGCGCCTGGGTGCGCTGCTTGCCCTGTATGAACAGACCCGCACCGAAGCCGGGGCCATTCTGGGCAACCTCCAGGGTCTGGTGTCTGCCCGTGAAGCGCAGACCAACATCATTGCCGACAGCGAACCTCTGCGCCTGAGCCTGCAGAAGTTGCAGGGCGACCTGTCCCAGCAAACCGGCATTGGTGGCGGGCAGCTGGCCGTCCTGCTGCTGTCGGCCCTGTTCTCGCTGGTCTGTGGTGCCGGGTTGGCCTTCGTGCAGCTGCAGGACAGCCGCCAGCGTCAGCGGGTCGCCGAACTGCAGCGACTGGCCGCCGAGCAGCAGGAGCAGGATGCCAAGCGCGTCAATGACGCCAACCAGGCGGCCATTCTCCGCTTGATGAACGAACTGCAGATGGTGGCCGAAGGTGACCTGACCCAGGAAGCCACCGTGACCGAAGACATCACCGGTGCCATTGCCGACTCGGTGAACTACACGGTGGAAGAGCTTCGTTCTCTGGTGGGCAACGTGCAGGCGACGGCCACCCGCGTGGCTCAGACGACCTCTGCGGTGGAAAGCACCTCGACCGAGCTGCTGGCGGCCTCCAACGAACAGCTGCGCGAGATTCGCGAGACCGGCCAGTCGGTGGTGGACATGGCCCAGCGCATCAACCAGGTGTCCTCGCAGGCACAGGAATCTGCCCAGGTGGCCCGGGTCTCTCTGCAGGCCGCCGAGTCCGGTCTCCAGGCGGTGCAGGATGCCATCGGCGGTATGAATGCCATCCGTGACCAGATCCAGGAAACCTCCAAGCGGATCAAGCGTCTGGGTGAATCCTCGCAGGAGATCGGTGAAATCACCGAGCTGATTTCCGACATTACCGAGCAGACGAACGTGCTGGCTCTGAACGCCGCCATCCAGGCCGCTTCGGCCGGTGAAGCTGGCCGGGGCTTCTCGGTGGTGGCGGAAGAGGTGCAGCGACTGGCTGAACGCTCTGCCGACGCCACCCGGCAGATTGCCGCACTGGTGAAGGCCATTCAGACCGACACGCAGGACGCGGTGGCCGCCATGGAGCGGTCCACCCAGGGTGTGGTTGAGGGGGCCAAGCTGTCGGACAACGCCGGTACCGCACTGTCGGAAATCGACCGCGTGTCGCGCCGACTGGCTGAGCTGATTGAGCAGATTTCTGACGCTGCGCTCCGGGAAGCCGAGTCGGCCAACGAAGTGGCCGGCAACATCCAGCACATCTTTGCGGTGACCGAACAGACCGGTGAAGGTACCCGTTCCACCGCCCAGCAGGTGCGTGAACTCTCGGCCATGGCCGAGGAACTGCGCCAGTCGGTGTCGCGGTTCAAGATCGCCTGATTTCCACTGTCCGAGTTCTCACGTGCACAGATAGCGCTTCATCATGCTCGATACCACACCAGGCAGTTTGCAGCCGGAAGCTCCGCTCACCGACCTTGGTCCGCTGGCCTGGGTGTTCGACGAGTTGCGCAAGTCCCTTGAAGGCGCGAACAAGTCGATTCGTCGTTTTGTCCGGGAGTCCGACCAGTCGCGTCGCGATGACCTTGAGGCGGTCGATCCTGCTCCTTTGCGGGTGGCTCGCCAGCAGTTGCACCAGGCGGTAGGCGCCCTGGAGATGGTGGGCCTGGCCGCGCCCGCACAGGTGCTGCGCGCCATGGAGTCGGCGGTCAACCGGTTTGTGCAGAAGCCGCAGACCTGTACCGAAGAGACGGCCGCCAAGGTGGAGAAGGCGGGCTTTGCGCTGGTGGAGTACCTGGAACTGGTGCTCAGCAACAAGCCGGTGCATCCGGTCGCCCTGTTTGCTCAGTACCGGGATGTCCAGGAGATCACGGGCGCCGAACGCGTTCACCCGGCCGACCTCTGGCCCTTTGAAACCCGTGGCCTCGACATCGGCGCCCCAGAGTCGGGCAGTGCCTTGCAGGTCGATGCCCGTTTGCGCTCCCTGATGGACCGTCTGGTGCTGCTGGTGGTGAAGTCCCACAGCCCGGCGGCGGCCTTGCAGCTGGCGCGTTTGTCCGGCAACCTCGCCACCATGGCGGGGGGTGGGCGAGTGACCACCTTCTGGCGGGTGGCGGCGGCCTACTTCGAGGCGGTCGGACTGAATCTGCTGTCCGGCGATGTGTACGCCAAGCGGGCAGCGTCCCGCATTCTGCTGCAGTACGCCGCGTTCTCGCAGGGGCAGACCCAGGTCTCCGAGACGCTGTTGCACGATCTGCTGTTCTTCTGCTCACAGGCCGACCCCGGCGACAGGCCCACCCAGCATCTCAAGGCGGTGCGTGATGCCTTCAACCTCGCGTCCCTGCGGCCCGTGGACTACACGCAGGCCACCCTGGGACGCTACGACCCTGCGTTGCTGCTGCAGGCACGCAAGCGCATCAATGCCGCCAAGGAGTCGTGGTCGCTCTACGCGGGGGGAGATGCCAGCCGGGGTCGTCAGGTCACCGATCAGTTCGGGCTGATTGCCGACTCGCTACTCAAGCTGCTGCCGGGCAGCACACTCCTGGCACAGACCCTGGTGCGTGCCGTCGAGCAGGGAGTCCGTGACACCAACGGCGTCCAGCCCGAGTTGGCGATGGAAGTGGCCACCACGACGCTGTACCTGGAGGCTGCCTTTGAGGATTTCGATCCCTCCGATCCCGAGTTGACGGAACGCACCAAGGCCCTGGCGATGCGCCTGGACCGACTCCTGTCGGGCGGTGCGGCGCAGCCGCTGGAACCCTGGATGGAGCAGCTCTATCGCCGGGTGAGCGACCGCCAGACGCTTGGCAGCGTGGTCGGGGAGCTGAAGGTGTCTCTGGCAGAGGCCGAGAAGTCTCTCGATCAGTTCTTCCGCAACCCGGTGGAAAAAGCGGGGCTGCATGTCGCGCTCAACCAGCTCTCCCAGATGCGGGGTGTGCTGTCGGTGCTGGGCTTGGACCAGGCGGTGCAGGCTGTCGGCCGCATGCGCCAGGTCATCGATCAGATGATCGACACGGATGTGGACGAAGCCAAGGCGCGGCAGGCCGGCACATTCGGCCAGCTGGGCGACAACCTCAGCGCCCTGAGTTTCCTGGTCGACATGCTGAACTATCAGCCGGCCCTGGCCAAGAAGGTGTTCACTTTCGACGAGGACAAGGGTGAGCTGATTCCCCTCATGGGGCGCAACCAGCCGGTCGCGACCGCCTTCGAACCCGCGCAGCAGGATGCCCAGGCGATCAGCGCTGGCGTGCAGCGTGTGGTGACCGAGGTTCAGGAAGGTGTGGATCTGGCGTTGCTCAGTGAGCAGCTGGAGCAGATCGCTGACCAGGCCTCGCTGGCTGAACAGCCAGGGGTTGCCAAGGCCGCCCGGGAGGCTGCCCAGGCCGTGGTGGGTGAGGATGGCGCTGCGGGTGCCCAGGCCTTGGTGGATCTGAGTCAGGCCATGGCCGCGCCCGTCCCTGTGCCTGCCCCCACCGCTGCAGCGGTGGCGACCGACGACGAACTCGACGGCGACCTGCTGGATGTTTTCCTGGAGGAGGCCGCCGAGGTGGTGGCCAACGGCAAGGAGGCGGTGACGTTGCTGAGGGACTCCCCCGCCGAGCTGGAGCACCAGACGACCTTGCGGCGTGCTTTCCACACGCTCAAGGGCAGTTCCCGCATGGTCGGGCTCAACGAGTTCGGCGAAGCTGCCTGGGCGATGGAACAGCTGCTCAATGCCCTGCTGGCCGAGCAGCGTCCGGCGGTCCCAGGGCTGCTGGATCTGGCGGCTGACGCGCTGGATGCCTTCGGTGCCTGGACGTCCGACATCGCTGCCGGCCAGGCGTCGGCCTGGAGGGCGCAGCCTTTCAAGGCCAGTGCCGAGGCCTGGCGGGATCAGGGCGTATGGCAGCCTGTGGGACGGCCCGAACCTCAAGACACGGTGCCCGTTGCCGAGTCTCCGATGGTGCCGCCCGCGGAATCGCAGGACAGCCTGGTGTTGCCTCAGGAGACCGTGGAGCCCGCGTTCCCCGAGTTCGCCGACACCACCTCGCTGGAGGTGGGCGGACCGGTGGAGACGGTGGAACTCGATCTGCCCGCCGAGCCGTTGCTGGCGGACATCGATTTCTCCAGCCTGGGCGTCGCCTCCGACAAGGCACAGGATCTGGCCACGCCGTCGCAGGCTCTGGACGTGTCCGAGCAGGTGCCGGCCGAGCCCGACGAGTTGCCGTCCATGTTCGACGAACTCGCCATGGACATGGCGTTGCCCGTGGATGAAGCCGACCAGCCGCTTCCGCCGACGCCGGCCACTGCCGATGCGGTCGAGACACCGTTGCCGGAGGTGGCTGATCTGGCATCGCTGCTCGATGCCGATGAGGCACTGCCTGACGTGGCGTTGCCGGATGAGGTCATCGAGGAACCGGTCGTGCCTTTGCTGGCGGAGGAGGAACCGCCTCTGCCGTCGATCGTGACGCAGGAAGCCGAGTTGCCGACGATCGATGAAACGGTTGCAGACACCGCACCGGCAACCGATTTGCTTGAGTCTGCCGACGACGCAGTCAAGGTGATCGGTCCGCTGCGCATCGGCATCAAGCTCTACAACGTGTACCTCAACGAGGCGGACGAGTGGTCGCGCCGCCTGTGCACGGGACTGGCGGAGTGGGCGCTGGAATACCACGAACCCGTGCACGACCAGGCCGAAGCGCTGGCTCACTCGCTGGCCGGGAGTTCCGCCACGGTGGGCTTCCAGCCTCTGTCGGACATTGCACGGGCCCTGGAGCACGCCATTGGCGCGGTGTCCTCGCATCAGGAGGCCGGCTATCCGGCGACTGAGGCGCAGGCGCGCCTTTTCGTCGAGGCCTCAGAGGAAATCCGACGCCTGCTGCATCAGTTCGCCGCAGGCTTCTACAAGGAGCCCAGCGCAGAACTCCTGGCGGCGCTCTTCGAGGTGGTGCATGCGCCTTTGCCGGCAGAGCCACCGGCGGTGGCTGCGGACGAGGTGTCCGCCGAGTCCGAGGGTCTGGAGCTTGATGAGACGGACTTGCAGGCATTCGAGCCGGAGGCATCCTCTGAACCGGTGGTGGCCGACATCGCGCCCTTTGAGCCGGTGCGCGCCGCTCAGGATCCCATCACGGAATGGGCCACCCTGTCCGAAGCGTCGGCCGCGGGTGTGCAGGACATCGACGATGACATCGACGTGGTGGACACCATCGATGTCGATCTGTTCCCCATCTTCGAGGAAGAAGCGCTCGAGCTTCTGCCCCAGCTGGGCGGTGCTCTTCGGCAGTGGGCGGCACGACCCGACAATGCGGGGGCCCGCTCGGAAGTGCTGCGGGCCTTGCATACCCTCAAGGGCAGTGCGCGTCTGGCCGGTGCCCTGCGTCTGGGTGAAATGGTGCACCGCATGGAAACCGATGCGGAGCGACTGGGCAGTGAAGGGTTGACATCGGCCGCGATTGAGCCGTTGCTGCAGGCTTACGACGCCGTTCTGGTGCGTTTCGAGACGCTGCGCAACGCGGAACACCAGGCGCCCACTGACGTGGTCCAACGTGCTCCCGAGGAGCCGGTGGCAGCGGAGGCGGCGGTGTCTGTCGATGCCACGGCTGGTTCGATCGAACCGGCCGCAGTCACCGAGTCTGCCACACCGGTCCCGGCACCTGTACAGCCTCTGACCGGCCTGTCTTTGCCTGCTGCGCCTGTGCTGATCCAGGGCAAGGCCGGCGCAGCGGTCCGGGTGCGACCGGAGCTGCTGGACCGGCTGGTGAGCCAGACCGGTGAAGTCATGATCAGCCGCTCGCGCATGGAAGCCGAGCTGCTGACGCTGCGGGGCTCATTGAAGGACCTCACGGGCAACCTGGACCGCCTGCGCCAGCAGCTGCGCGACATGGAACTGCAGGCCGAATCCCAGATGCAGTCGCGCTTGGCTCAAGCGAAGGACACGAACCAGGCGTTCGATCCGCTGGAGTTCGACCGGTTCACCCGGGTCCAGGAACTCACGCGCATGATGGCCGAGTCGGTCAACGACGTGGCCACGGTGCAGCGCAACCTCCAGCGGGCGGTGGAAGCCACTGAAGACAGTCTCGTGGCCCAGGCGCGCCAGACCCGGGAACTGCAGCGTGACCTGTTGCGCACCCGCATGGTGGAGTTCGAGGGCATCTCCGAGCGTCTGTACCGCGTGGTGCGTCAGGCGGCCAAGGAAACGGGCAAGCAGGTGCGGCTGGACATCACCGGCGGTGCCATTGAAATGGACCGCGGTGTGCTGGACCGGATGACCGGCGCCTTCGAGCACCTGCTGCGCAACTGCATCGTTCACGGGATTGAATCGCCGGATGTGCGTCTGGCTGCCGGCAAACCGGCCGAAGGTCATATCGAGGTCCGCCTGTCGCAGGAGCTCAATGACGTGTCGGTGGTGTTCCAGGACGACGGTGCCGGCCTGGATCTGGACCGCCTGAGGGAAAAGGCGGTGGCACAGGGGTACGTCACTGCGGGCACACCGATCAGCGACGAAGACGCTGCCCAGCTGATCTACATGCCAGGGCTCAGCACAGCTGGCGAAGTCACTTCTCTCGCCGGTCGGGGCGTCGGCATGGACGTGGTCCGCAACGACGTGGTGGCCTTGGGTGGCCGTGTGGAAACCGAAACGCATCGCGGTCAGGGTGTGCGCTTCACGCTGGTGCTGCCGCTGACCACCGCGGTCACGCAGGTGGTGATGCTGCGGGCGGGTGATCTGACCCTGGGCGTCCCCTCCAACCTGGTGGAGCTGGTGCGCCGTGTATCCCCCGACGAGCTGGCCGCGGCCTATGCCAGCGGCATGCTGCGCGCCGGCAGTGATGAAGTGCCTTTCTACTGGGCGGGCGCCTTGTTGCAGTCCTCCACGCAGTCGACCGAGTCCAAGAGCCGGACGCTGCCGGTGGTCATCTTCCGAAGCGCCGCGCAGCGGGTGGCCATGCACGTCGACGAAGTGCTGGGCAACCAGGAAGTGGTGGTGAAGAACCTTGGCCCGCAACTGTCACGTCTGCCCGGCCTGGCTGGCATGTCTGTGCTGGCTTCCGGTGCCGTGGCGCTGATTTACAACCCAGTGGCATTGGCCACGGTCTACGGTACCCAGGTGCGTGAATGGGTGGCCGCGCACCAGCACTTGTCCTCGGCGGGCACCGAAGTCGCTCGAACCGAGGAAGTCGCGCCCGTGGTCAACAGCGTGCCGCTTGTGCTGGTGGTGGACGATTCGATCACCGTGCGCCGCGTGACCCAGCGTCTGCTGCAACGCGAAGGCTACCGGGTGATGCTGGCGGCCGATGGTCTGCAGGCGCTGGAGCGCCTGCAACAGGAGCGGCCGACGGTGGTGCTGTCCGACATCGAGATGCCCCGCATGGATGGTTTCGACCTGGTGCGCAACATCCGCAACGATGTCCGCCTGGCCGACCTGCCGGTGATCATGATCACATCGCGCATTGCCGAGAAGCACCGCGAACATGCGCGTGAGCTGGGGGTTGATCACTACCTGGGCAAGCCCTATTCGGAAGACGAACTGCTGGCGCTGATTGCCCACTACGCCAAGGCCGCCGCCGAGGTCTGACCGGCTTCCGGTTGACCACTTGACCGTCAAAAGACCCCGGCAATCTGCCGGGGTCTTTTCATTCCATGTTCAGCCGGGCAGGGCGCCGGGCTTCTTGACGACGGCGTAGCGCTGCAGTGTGCGCTCCCTGGCCTCGGCATGGTCGACCACAGGCCGCGGGTAGGTGCTCCCGAGGGTGACGCCCCCGGCCAGCAGTTCGAGTTCCCGCGCCTGCCAGGGGGCGTGAATGCAGTTGTCGGGCAGGCCGGCCAGCTGGGGCAGGTAGCGCCGGATGAAGCGGCCTTGCGGATCGAACTTCTCGCTCTGGCTGACCGGATTGAAGATACGGAAGTAGGGCTGGGCGTCACAACCGCTGGAGCTGGCCCACTGCCATCCTCCGTTGTTGGCCGCCAGGTCGTAGTCGATCAGATGGTCGGCGAAGTACTGCTCGCCCCAGTGCCAGTGCAGTCCCAGGTCTTTCACCAGGAAACTGGCCACCACCATGCGCAGACGGTTGTGCATGTAGCCGGTCTGGTTGATCTGGGCCATGGCTGCGTCCACGATGGGATAGCCGGTGCGGCCCTCACACCACGCCGCGAACAGTTCTTTGGCATGCTTGCCGTGCTCGAAGCGGATGCGGTCGTACTCGGGTTTGAAGGCCCGTTCGACCACGTGGGGGTGGTTGGCGAGGATCTGGTGATAGAAGTCCCGCCAGATCAGCTCAGACAGCCAGACACTGGCCCCCTGGATGCCCTGCAGATGCATCTGCCACGCCACGGCGGCGACCTGGCGTATCGAGATCGTGCCAAAGCGCAGGTGCACGCTCAGGTAGCTGGGCCCCTTGATGGCGGGGAAATCCCGTGCCTCATGGTAACGGTCGATGCGCTCGACAAAGCTCTCGAACAGGCGATGAGCTCCGCTGGCGCCAGTGGGCAGCGCCATGGCAGACAGGTTGGTCGGTTCGAAATCGATGTCCGATAACCGCGGCACCGGGTGATTCCATTCCCCGCCAGGCGGCCCAGGCAAGGGCGCCAGCGCAGCCCCCAGTGCCTCGACGGGCCAAGGCTTGAGATGCTCTTCCCGGATCTGTTTGAGCCAGGCGTTCTTGTAGGGGGTGAACACGCCGAATACGCCCCCCGCCTGCGTCAGCACCTCGCGACGCTCGAACACGACATGGTCTTTGTGGCCGTGGAACATGATCCCGGCGTGCGCGAGGGCGCCCAGCACGTGGGCGTCCCGGTGTTTGGCAGCGGGATCGTCATCGTGGTTGGCGAAGACGGCCTGCACCCCCAGGCGGGCGGCCACCGCCGGAATCTCGTCCCGGGCCCGGGCGTGTCGCACGATCAAGCCGGTGTCAGGATGGCCGTGAGCCTGTCCGATGGCACGCAGGCGCTGGTCCAGTTCCACCAGGGACTCGCGGATGAACTCGACCCTGCGGTCGGCGGTCAGGCCGCGCTCGACCAGGGGGTCCAGGATTTCGGTGTCGAAGACGAACACGCACCAGACCTTCCGGCAGGACTTGAGTGCGTGGTGCAGCGCCGCGTTGTCCTCGGCGCGCAGGTCACGCCGGAACCACATCAGGCCTCTGTCGTAGGTGTTCATGCGGGTGAGCCGGGGGCGGCGGCTTAAAATCAAAAGATGTCTGCCGATTTTGCTCCCACCAACCTGACCGATCATTTCCTGATAGCGATGCCCGGTCTCGGTGATGAGCTATTCGGACGCAGCGTGGTCTACATGTGCGAGCACAGCGACCGCGGCGCCCTGGGCCTGATCATCAACAAGCCGGCCGATATCCACCTGCCCGACCTGTTCGGCAAACTGGAACTTCCCTTCGAGCGCCAGGACCTCCAGCACACGCCGGTGTTCCAGGGCGGGCCGGTGCAGACCGAACGCGGTTTCGTCCTGCACGAAGCCGTGCCTGGCGCGGAAGGCGAATCGGTCTATGCCTCCACCATGACCATTCCCGGTGGCCTGGAGATGACCACCTCCCGCGATGTGCTCGAAGCCATGTCCGGTGGAGCCGGGCCCCGGCGGGTCTTCATCACGCTGGGCTATTCCTCATGGGGCAAGGGCCAGCTGGAATCCGAAATCGGTGAAAACAGCTGGCTGACGGTGCAGGCCGACCATTCGCTGATTTTCGATACCCCGGTGGAAGATCGGTACCAGAAGGCCATGGGCCTGCTGGGCCTGCAGCCCTGGATGCTGTCGCCCGATGCGGGGCATGCGTGAGCGTGGTGCCTGCGATGACGGACCCACAGGATGCGGCCCAAGGATGCGAGCGCTTTCTGGCCTTCGACTTCGGCCTGAAACGCACCGGCGTGGCCAGCGGCAACCGGCTGACCCGCACCGCCAGCCCCCAGCCCACCATCGCGGCCG
>JAJPEW010000189.1 GCA_021166755.1 Hydrogenophaga sp.
GATCTGCAGAAACTGGTGGCCCTGCAGGACGGCATTCAGGCCTGGTGCCCCAAGGCGGCCCCCCTGTCCGTGGCGGAAATCCTGCAGATCACCTCTCGCCAGTCCGCTCAACCAGGCGACTGGCAGGATACCCTGATGGACCTTGGGCGTCAGGCCATGGAGGCGTTTCTGGCCTCCAGGGCCCGTGAGGGCGCCAAGCTGGTCGAGATGCTGCTGGACCGGCTTCGGCAACTGCGCCAGCTGGCGCGTGATGCCCAGCCCCTGATCCCGGCCCTGGTCGAGCAGCAGCGCCAGCGCTTTCTCGACCGCTGGAACGAAGCCCTCGGATCAGCCGGTGCCCAGACAGGCAGCGAAGCTGCCCAGGACCGCGCCCTGGCCGAAGCCACCGCCTATGCCATCCGCATCGACGTCGCCGAAGAGCTCACCCGGCTGGATGCCCACCTGGCTGAAATCGAGCGCCTGCTGGGCAAGGGTGGTGACGTGGGCAAGCGGCTCGATTTCCTGATCCAGGAACTGCACCGCGAAGCCAACACCCTGGGATCCAAGTCGTCCAGCCTGGAACTGACCCGCATTTCCGTGGACATGAAGGTGCTGATCGAGCAGATGCGCGAACAGGTCCAGAACCTTGAGTGAGCGCCGTTTCGGTAAACTCGGCAGATGGAATACCCCGGCAACCTGTTCGTCGTCGCCGCCCCCAGCGGGGCTGGCAAATCCAGTCTGGTCAAGGCCTTGATGGAGCTTGACAAGCGTGTCTCTCCCTCGGTGTCACACACCACACGGGCACCCCGAGGCCAGGAGGTGCATGGCCGCGAGTACTACTTCGTCAGCCACGAGACCTTTGACCAGATGGTCGCCCAGGATGCGTTCCTGGAGTGGGCTCATGTGCACGGCAACCGCTATGGCACCTCCAAGCACGCGATCGAACAGCGCATGCAGCAAGGCGCGGACGTGGTGCTGGAGATCGACTACCAGGGCGCCCTCCAGGTCAAACGTATCTTCCCCAACGCGGTGCTGGTGTTCATCCTGCCGCCCAGTTGGGAGGAGCTCCGCTCCCGCCTGGAGCGCCGCAACGAAGACAGCGCCGATACCATCGAACTCCGGCTGAAGAACGCCGCCCTGGAAATGGTGCATGCCCGGGAGTTCGATTTCGTTATAATCAACGAGTTATTCGAGCGCGCCTTGTTCGACCTCAAGGCCATCGTCCACGCGCAACGTCTGAAGTACGTTGCCCAGCGTAACGCCCGCAGCGATACGTTTGAAGCGCTCAACATCCATTGAATCCGCTTCCCGCCCGAAGCCCACCCGAGAACGCTATGGCACGCATCACCGTCGAAGATTGCCTGGAGAAGATCCCCAACCGCTTTCAGCTGGTGCTGGCTGCGACCTACCGTGCCCGCATGCTGAGCCAGGGTCACGCGCCCAAGATCGAGAGCAAGAACAAGCCAGCGGTCACCGCCCTGCGCGAGATCGCCGACGGCAAGGTCGGCCTGGAAATGCTCAAGAAGGTTCCGACCTGATCTCAGCCCAGACCCCATGAAAAAACCAGCCGCTGGCGGGTTTTTTCATGGCCGAGAAGCACCCGAGCGCATCAGGCGGCCCCAATGTTCGGCACCAGGGCGCCGGCATCCTGACCTGCCTTGTGTGCAGCCGTGAAGGCCAGCATGCGGTCGATCGGCAGGCGGGCGCGGTCAATCAGCGCCGGATCGACATGGATCTGGTTGGCACCCGTCTCCAGCACCCGCGCCACGCCGGCCAGGCCGTTCATCGCCATCCAGGGGCAATGCGCACAACTCTTGCAGGTGGCGCTGTTGCCAGCGGTCGGTGCCTCGATGAACACCTTGTCCGGGTTCTGCTGTCGCAGCATGTGCATCATGCCGTTGTCGGTGGCCACGATGAATTCGCGGGCATCCATCTCACGCGCCGCCTTCAGGATGCCCGAGGTGGACCCCACCGCATCGGCCAG
Source organism: Hydrogenophaga sp. (assembly GCA_021166755.1). Taxonomy (GTDB): domain Bacteria; phylum Pseudomonadota; class Gammaproteobacteria; order Burkholderiales; family Burkholderiaceae_C; genus Hydrogenophaga; species Hydrogenophaga bisanensis. Next base: position 1,964 of record JAJPEW010000189.1, read on the forward strand.
CGCCACCACCTCGGCCGGGCTCTCGGGGTGCACCAACACCTTGGCGCCCGGGTGTTCCTTCTTGAGCAGCTCCAGTTCGATGGCCTTGAACTCGTCGTGCACGATGCACGAACCGGTCCACATCAGCATGTCGGCACCGGTTTCGCGCTGGATGTAGGCGCCCAGGTGCTTGTCCGGCGCCCACAGGATCTTGTGCCCCTTGTCCTTAAGCGCCCGCACGATGTCCAGCGCGCAGCTGGAAGTGACCAGCCAGTCGGACCGGGCCTTCACGGCAGCGCTGGTGTTGGCGTAGACCACCACGGTGCGGTCCGGATGCTGGTCGCAGAACGCGCTGAAGGCATCGATCGGGCAACCCAGATCGAGCGAGCAGTTTGCATCCAGATCGGGCATCAGCACCGTCTTTTCCGGACTCAGAATCTTCGCGGTTTCGCCCATGAAGCGCACCCCGGAGACCACCAGGGTCTGCGCCGGGTGGTCACGGCCGAAACGAGCCATCTCCAGCGAATCGCTGACGATCCCGCCCGTCTCGACGGCCAGGTCCTGCAGGTCGGGGTGCACGTAGTAGTGCGACACCATGACGGCGTTGCGATCCTTGAGCAGTTGGCGGATGCGCGCCTTCAGCGCCACCCGCTCGTCGGGCGACGGCTCTTTCGGTACCCGCGCCCAGGCGTGTTTGGTCGGACAGGCCGGCTGTTCGTATTCGACGTCGATGACGCCGTCGGCGGTGGCGGTATTCATGGCGGGGCGTCCTCAGAGCGATTCGAATCGCATGGAGAAATCAACGGCCTTGACATCCTTGGTCAGGCCTCCGATGGAAATGCGGTCGACGCCGGTTTCTGCAAGGGCCCGCACCGTCTGCAGGTTCACACCCCCCGAAATCTCCAGGATGGCGCGGCCCGCGTTGCGCCGCACGGCCTCGTGGAGGGTCGGGATGTCCATGTTGTCCAGCAGGATCATGGTCGCCCCGCAGGCCAGGGCCTCATCCAGCTGGGACAGCGTCTCGACCTCGATCTCGACGAACCGGGCCTGTGGCGCCGTGTCCCTGACCCGCTGCAGCACAGGCGCAACGCCACCGGCAGCCGCGATGTGGTTTTCCTTGATCAGCACAGCGTCGTACAGACCGATGCGGTGGTTGACACCACCACCGGTCTTCACCGCGTACTTCTGGGCCAGGCGCAGGCCGGGCAAGGTCTTGCGGGTGTCCACGATGGCCGCCCGGGTACCTTTGACCGTCTCCACAAACGTGGCGGTCTTGGTCGCCACCGCCGAGAGCAGCTGCAGAAAGTTCAGCGCCGTGCGCTCGGCTGTGAGCAGGGCCTGCGCCCTGCCCTCGATGTGCAGGACCACCTGGTCGGGCGAGCAATGCTCGCCTTCGCCCACATGCCAGGTCAGGCGCGCCTGCGGGTCACAGGCCAGGACCGCAGCCTCCACCCAGGGGCGCCCGCAGATGACCGCGGATTCACGCGCCAGGATACGGGCACGCGCCGGTCGACCGGCATCCACCAGGGCAGCGGTCAGGTCGCCGCCGCCCACGTCTTCGGCCAGCGCCCGGGACACGTCCGAACGGGCCAGATCGGCCAGATCGTCGGCCGAGAAATCGGAGAAGTGCTTCATGGGCTCCGAGCATAACGCCAGTGAGATCCCCACATCGTCTATAGTGCGCCCCATCTTTTCACCTCGCAAGGGGATGACGATGAACGCAACCACGACCAACTCGAACAACGCCACGCCGTACGGTACCCTGCCGGCGGCCTCTCCCCTGCCGCAGCGCAAGCCCGTCAGCCTGCCACGCTTGGCTGAGATGCGCGAACGCGGCGAGAAGATCACCATGCTGACGGCCTACGACGCCACCTTTGCCGCCGTGGCCGATGCTGCCGGTGTCGAATGCCTGCTGGTGGGCGATTCGCTGGGCATGGTCTGCCAGGGGCTGCCCAGCACCGTGGGCGTGACGCTG
>JAJPEW010000201.1 GCA_021166755.1 Hydrogenophaga sp.
GTGGAGATCGAGGTGTTCGGCTTTGGCAGCCTGTGCGTGATGGTCGAGGGACGCTGCGCGCTCTCGTCCTACGTCACGGGGGAATCACCCAATACCCATGGCGTCTGCTCACCGGCCAAGGCGGTGCGGTGGCAGGAGACACCCCAAGGGCTGGAGTCCCGCCTGAACGGCGTGCTGATCGACCGCTACGGCCAGGGCGAAAGCGCCGGCTATCCGACGCTGTGCAAGGGTCGGTTCGACGTCGAGGACGACGAGAACTACTACGCCATCGAGGAGCCGACCAGCCTCAACACCCTCACGCTGTTGCCCCAGTTGCAGCAGATCGGCGTCAAGGCCATCAAGATCGAAGGCCGCCAGCGCAGCCCGGCCTATGTGGCACAGGTCACCAGGGTCTGGCGCGAGGCCATCGACGAATGCAAGGCGCAGCCGCAGCACTACACCCCGCGTGGCAGCTGGATGGCTTCGCTCGATCAGGTGGCCGAAGGCCAGCAGCACACGCTGGGCGCCTACCACCGTCCCTGGAAATGACATGAAGCTATCCCTTGGCCCCCTGCAGTATTACTGGCCGCGCCAGACGGTGTTCGATTTCTACGAGGCCATCGCCCAGACACCGGTGGACATCGTCTATCTGGGCGAAGTGACCTGCTCGCGCCGCCATGAACTGCGGCTGAGCGACTGGATGGATGTGGCACGCCTGCTGCAGGAAGCGGGCAAGACGCCGATCCTGTCGACCATGGTGCTGCTGGAATCGGGCGCCGATGTCAGTGCCATGCACAAGGTTCTGGACAACGGCGAGTTCGGTGTCGAAGCCAACGATATGGGGGCGGTCAGCGCCGTCGCCGGGCGTCTGCCCTTCGTGGCCGGACCGCACCTGAACCTCTACAACGGCCCCGCCCTGGACTGGATGACCTCGCTGGGGGCCAGCCGCTGGGTGGCACCGCTGGAGATGCGACGCGACGATCTGGCCATCCTGGAAGCCGACCGTCCCGCCACCCTTCAGACCGAAGTGTTCGTCCATGGCCGCCTGCCACTGGCCTTCTCGGCCCGCTGCTTCACCGCGCGCCACCGCAACCTGCCCAAGGACGACTGCCGCTTCAGCTGCATGGACCACCCGGACGGTTTGATGATGCGCACGCGCGAGAAGAGCGAGTTCCTGGTGCTCAACGGGATCCAGACGCAGTCGGCCCGGGTACACAGCCTGATCGACGCCTGGGATGAGCTGGTGGCGCTGGGCGTGGATGTGGCCCGCATCAGCCCCCAGTCTGCCCACTCGGCCGAGATCATCGGGCTTTACGACACGGTGCGCAGGGGCCTCACATCCCCTACGGCAGCACGTCAGACCTTGATGGACTGGCTTCCCGACAAAGACTGCAACGGCTACTGGCATGGCCAGCCGGGACTGGACCGCGTCGAAAGCACCGTCACTGCCATCAACTGATCCAGAAGGTCGTCATGACGAATCCAAGCAACGCCACCAGGACGCTGCCACAGCCGGTGGCCGCCGTGCTGTCACACCTTCCTGCCTACCCGGGCTCGATCCTGCTGGTCACCGGCCTGAACCTGGTGCTGGCGCGTCAGCTCCCGGAGGATGTGAAAGAGCGACTGCGTGGCCAGCGGGTGCGCATCCAGGTGCGCGACGCCGGCCTGCGGTTCGACTTCGTCTGGCAGGGCCAGCAGTTCCGTGCCTGCCAGCCCCATGCCCAGACCGACCTGACCATCAGCGCCAGCGCACACGACTTCATTCGTCTGGCCCAGCGTCTGGAAGACCCGGACACCCTGTTTTTCAACCGTCGCCTGTCGATGGAAGGGGACACCGAGCTGGGTCTGCTGGTGAAGAACGCGCTGGACGCCCTGGAGCTGCCAGTCTTCAACCTGGCCGAATGCTCACCACCCGCCGTGCTGGAGCGACTGCGCCAGCGCTGGCGCACAGGCCAGCCTGCCCATCCCCCGGCGCACTGAGGAGATCACCATGGACACCATGGCCCGGCAGCAAAAACCTGTGGTCTATTCCTGTTCGGGCTGCTCCAGTGCAGCCCAGCTGGCCAACCATGTCGCGGTACGCCTGGACCGCAGCGGCGCAGCAGAGATGTCCTGCATCGCCGGGGTGGGCGGTGACGTGCCCTCCCTGGTGAAACTGGCCAAGGCGGGACGGCCGATCATCGCGCTGGACGGCTGCCAGCTCGCCTGTGCCCGACATTGTCTGGAACGGCATGGCATCACGCCCGACCAGCACCACGAGCTGCAGATCTACGGGGTACGCAAGCGCCTGCATGAGGACTTCGATCTTGACCAGGCCGAGATGGTGCTGCTGCGTGTGCGAGCCGATATCCAGCAGCTGATGTCCGCCCCCAGGGAATCGATCCATGACTGAAGGCAGCCCTTCGGCCCGGCGCGTGCTGGTGGCCATCACCGGGGCCAGTGGTGCCGTCTACGGGTGGCGCCTTCTGCAGGTCCTGCGCCAGGTGCCGGACGTCGAGTCGCATCTGGTGGTGTCACCCTCGGGCTGGACCACCCTGCGCCATGAACTGGACCTGGGGCCGGAAGCCCTGCAGCCCATGGTCCACCGGCTGCACGATGCGGGCGATCTGGGGGCGGGTCCGGCCAGCGGTTCCTTCCGTTGCCACGGCATGGTCATTGCCCCTTGTTCCATGCGCACCCTGGGCGCCGTGGCCCACGGACTGGCCGACAACCTGGTGACCCGGTCCGCCGACGTCATGCTCAAGGAACGCCGCCGGCTCGTTCTCATGACCCGCGAGACGCCCTTGCACCTGGGCCACCTGCGCAACATGACCGCCGTCACCGAGATGGGGGGCATCATCTGCCCGCCCATGCCGGCGTTCTATCTGCGCCCCCAGCGCATCGAAGACCTGGTCGACGCCAGCATCGCCCGCGTGATGGATCTGCTGGATCTGCCGCACCAGCTCAGCGACCGCTGGAGCGGTCTGCGGCAAAGTGTCTGAGCGACATGACCTACCGGGATCTGCGCGACTTCATCACCCAGCTGGAGGCGGCCGGCGAACTGCGCCGGGTGCGTGAGCCCGTCTCCCCCCACCTGGAAATGACGGCGCTGTGTGACCGTGTGCTGCGATCGGCAGGCCCTGCCCTGCTGTTCGAGCGCCCGACCGGTCACAGCATGCCTGTCCTGGGCAATCTCTTCGGCACGACCGGTCGGGTGGCACGCGCCATGGGCGTGGGCAGCCTGGCCGAACTGCGGCCATTCGGCGAACTGCTGGCGCGACTGAAGGAGCCCGAGGCGCCCAAAGGCCTCAAGGACATGACCGGGCTGGGCGGCATGGTCCGGTCGCTGTGGCACATGAGTCCCGCCCAGGTGCGACACGCGCCCTGCCAGGCGGTGGTCATCGAAGGCGACGATGTCGACCTGCATCGCCTGCCCATCCAGCACTGCTGGCCGGGGGACGTGGCGCCACTGCTCACCTGGGGTCTGGTCATCACGCAGGGGCCGCACAAGCCCAGGCAGAACCTGGGCATCTACCGCCAGCAACTGCTCTCGCGCAACCAGCTGATCATGCGCTGGCTGGCCCACCGTGGCGGCGCGCTCGACTTCCGCGACCACTGTCGTCAGCACCCCGGACAGCCCTACCCGGTGGCG